>CALVJC010000102.1 GCA_944331945.1 uncultured Bacilli bacterium | reverse complement strand
ACTTGAAAAGAAAAAATGGTTATGCTAAAATAATTTTAGAAGATAGAAAGAAGTTGAGAAAAAATGCGAGAATGTCAAGTTAACATATTGTTAATTGGGGGGGGGTCATTTAGATCAATTAAGTAATGATCAAACTCTTTTTATCGTGCCTTATAAAAGAATAGAATTACTAAGATTCTATTCTTTTTCTGTTGAAAGGAGCACGATAAGATGAGGAGAAAACAAATCATAGCGATAATGATATTTCTTTTGATTTTAGGAGTAACTATCATAGGGATCAGTTATGCTGCCTTTTCTTATGCTAGAACAGGAGAGAGACTCAATGAAATTAGTAGTGGAGTCATCTCTATGGAATATATTGAAAGTGATAATATTATTTCTATGGAAGGAGCATTACCTACAACCGATACCACCGGAAAAGTACAATTAAAACAAGGAGAGTATTTTGATTTTAGTATCAAAAGTAATATTCGAGGAGATACTAATATCAACTTTGAAATCGCAGTGAAAGAAGAAAATGGTAATACCATTGATGGTAGTAATATCAAATATTATTTAACGAGAATAAGATCCGATGGAACGGAAGAAGAAGTGATGAGTCCAAAGACTTATTTTGAAGATAGTACAGCTAACAACTACACAGGACGACCTGCAAATATGATGAGTTTATTAACAGGAAATATAAATACCCAAGGAGAAGTCGTAACTAATTATCGTTTAAGAATTTATGTGGATGAAAACTATAATCCTCAAGGGGATGGAGGAGGACTTACTTACAAAACAAGAGTAAATGTTTATGGAAGAAGTAATGACTATGTAGCAGAAGCAGAGAATCGTTATTGTTATGAGAATGGGTTTAATACTTTATCTGACTGTATGTTAGTGATAGAAAATGAGAGTAGTAGTGTCGAAGAAGCAAAACAAACAATCGCTTCGAAAGGAACACCAGACTTTTCTAGGACTGCTCCAAATGATAGTGAGGAAGATGGATTATATGCAGCGGAAGATGATTATGGAACAAGCTATTACTATCGAGGGGCAGTCAAAAACAATTATGTTTCCTTTGCTGGTTATATCTGGAGAATCATTCGCCAAAATGGCGATGGAAGTGTTCGTTTGATTTACTCTGGAACTAGTACTAGTGACACAGGAAGTAATACCTCGATTGGCAACAGTTCCTTTAATGAAAAAGATTGGGATCCAACCTATGCAGGATACATGTATCATGAAGATTTTAGTTTACATGAGACAGAAAATGAAATTACTAACTATTCTCAATTTACTCCGAATTTAAATTATTACTTTGGAACAGGGTATACTTTTGATGAAGAGAGCAAGACATTCTCAATCACGGGAAGTACCTTGCAAGGAAATTGGGTAGAAGATCATGAAGAGATAATAAATAGTTATTCTTATACTTGCTTGAAAACTTCTGCAATTGGAACATGCAATGTAATGTTACAAATCGAAGGATATGTGGATGATGAAAGAATGAGAGTAAAGCCAATATCATATAGTTCAAATAGTTATGAAGGGACCTTACAAAATACAACGGATTCAACCATCAAAACGAAGATTGATGCTTGGTATGAAGAGAATCTTCTAAATCGAGTGGATAGTGAGGGAAGAAGTTATGCTAGTTATTTAAGTGATGAAATTTTTTGTAATGATCGGAGTATTTCAAGTGGCTCAGGTTATTTATTATCACCAACAAGCTATTTTGAGACACGCAATCGAATTTATACTAATAAAAATCCAAGCTTGAGTTGTAGCCAATTGTCGGATCGATTTACGGTTGATAGTATGAATGGCAATGGAGAGTTAGATTATCCGATTGGCTTAATTACAGCTGATGAAGTAGCAATGGCAGGAGGAAAGGCTAACACCGCTAATACAATGTATTATTTATATACAGGAATTAGTTATTGGTTAGCTAGTCCTTATATGTTTTCTTCTCCAGATCTTTTAACTTTCATGAATTTTTGTAATCGTAGTGGGAGCTTATCGACAGGAGGAAAAGTTAGTTATAATTTTGGCATCCGACCTGTCATCAATCTATCTTCAAATATCCAAATCACCAGTGGAGATGGTACGGCAGTGAATCCTTATGTCGTAAATTTACCCGAGTAGTTCTTAATAATGCTCTTGTATCATAAAAGAAAACAGTCAGAACGACTGTTTTTAACTTGCTAATTTGATTTTCTTCTTTAATTTATTCACTTTTTTAAAGGATAAGCCAGTGTACCTCGAGATTAAGACAGTCCCTAAATGTTTTTCTAACATAGTGCGAGCAATTTTTTCTTGAATTTCTTTTTCTGTTTTCCGGTAACTTTTTTCAAGTCCTTTGCTATATCCATCATATCTAGCACTTTTCAGCAACTCTTCATGCATTAGATTTACATTATAAGCCAAACCAACCCAAAGAGGCTCTTCTTCCTTTTTATCATTAGTCATGTTTTTGATCCCTCCATTCTAAAATAGTATCTGGCCATGTATCCGTGTATTTGGCAATGACGTCGATATCAAATCCATCCGCTAACAAAGCAAAAACAATTCTCTTTTTCGTTTGCTTTTCTGCTAGAGCTTCTCCAAATTTTAATCCGTCTTCATAACCCTCTTTTTCCGCTTCTTCAATTTCTCGATTTCTTCGCATTTCATCTTCATATTCTTCCCAAAATCTCTTTTTGGTTTCTAAATCAAGACTCATAGAACTCCTCCTTTGTAATTTCATTATAGCAAGAGAAAAAATGCTTTGGAAAGTACGGGTTTTCGTAATAGAATTGGCGCTTTTTCGTTTCTTGTGTTAAAATAAGAATAGATGAGGTGAGATTATGGCTAAATATACTTATGAATTAATGGGATCTAATTACGATCGCTATCAAAAGAATCCTTATACTAATCAAACCGTGATTCGTGTAGAAGGAATTCCTCTTACTAGCTTAGAAGAAATTGATGCTTTTACTTGTGATAAATCAGAGATTGATTTCTCGAAATATTTACCAGAAAAGGATCGCGATAAAACCCATTTTTCGATTCGCGTAACGAATAATAAAACGGAAGAAAGCTATTTTGTCAGAACAATTTTTGCCAAACCAGAATTGTTAGAAGTTATCAATGGAATCAAAAAAGAACCCATTAAAATAGATGGGAAATATAAAACCATTCACAAAGTTCCTTTTACTCCTCTTGTAGCATCTGTTTGGCAAAAAATAGAAAGAGCATTAGAAGAGGGAGATCAAAACACTCTCGATCGTTTTTATCATCCGAATAGTACTTATGCTTTTAAATTGAAACGTTATTTAGGTTCTTCTTTTGCGAGTGATGAGAGCCTTAGAGCACTTCGGGATTTACAACAAGAGTTTTTTGATTATCCTCTTTTTCGGAAAGCCTTTTTAAGCCGTGAGAAAAAGTTTGAACGGAAGACGCCTCCACGTGCGGCTATGAATACAGAAATACGTCCGAAAAAAGAGACTTATGAACAACCTTTAAAGTTGCAAAAAGTGTCGCCTTTTCAAAAAGAACAGGAGAAAATTGCTTTTATCAATCGAATGAATACTCAGGATGAGCGGGAAGAGTTTTTGGATGAAGCAGAGCTGATTACGGCCGGCTATCATGAAGTGCCACCAGAACCAGTCAAAAATCCGGTAGGAAAGGGAAAACATGGACGACTATGATCGTTATCTAGAATATCTAGAGTATCAAAAACACTATTCTCACTATACGGTTGATAATTATAAAGAGGATTTAGATGATTACTTTGCCTACTTAAATCGTGAAGAAATTTCCTATTTAGACATTGAATACAGTGACATTCGTCTTTATTTAATGTATTTAAAAGAAGAAAAGAAAGAAAAAGCCTCGACGATTGGCCGTCATTTAAGTGCTCTTCGTAGTTTCTATCGTTATCTCGCTTCCCAAGGGAAAGTAGATTCCAACCTCTTCTTATTAATATCAGCACCAAAGAAAGAAAAAAATCTTCCTCGCTATTTTGAATATAATGAACTAGAAGAGTTATTCCAAGTACCAGATTTAACCACGCCTTTAGGACAACGGGATCGCCTAATCCTAGAACTCTTATATGCCACTGGAATGCGAGTAGGGGAGCTTGTCGAAATCAATGTCAATGATCTGGATCGCAGTCAAAGCCAAATTTTAGTCCGCACCGGCAAAGGAAATAAACAGCGTATGGTTTTATATGGAGAATATGCCGCCGAAATTTTAGATCTTTATTTAAAAGAAGGCTATCAAGAATTACGAAAAGGGGAGGAAAAAGCGTTAATTTTAAATAACCAAGGGCGAAGAATTACCACCCGAGGGGTCCGTTATCTTTTAAGCAATCTTATTAAAAAGACTTCGTTACATAAAAATATCTCTCCCCATATGATTCGCCATTCTTTCGCCACTCATCTTTTAAACGAAGGCTGTGATATCATGTCTGTTCAAGAATTATTAGGTCATGCGAGTATCTCTTCCACGCAAATTTACACTCATGTCACAACCGATCACTTAAAAGAAGTATATCGCAACGCTTTTCCAAGAGCCAAAAAATAAGGGGGATTTTATGAATTACGATCTTATTTGTATTGATATCATGAAAAAAGTATCTACCGAAGGCAAGAAAAAAAGATTACTATTACAAGCCTGTTGTGCGCCTTGTTCTTCGGCTGTCCTAGAACGTCTTGCGACAACGTTTGATATTACGATGCTTTTTTATAATCCAAATATCACTGAAGAAAAGGAATATCGCAAGCGAAAAGAAGAATTGCAAAGATTTTTACATCAAAAATATCCAAACATCAAAATATTAGACTGTTCTTATGACAAAGAAGCCTTTTTAGAAGTTACTAGGGGATTGGAACAAGAAAAAGAAGGGGGAAAGCGCTGTTATCAATGCTATTTATTAAGACTCCAAAAAACCGCTTCTTTGGCCCAAATTCATCACTTCGACTATTTTGGAACGACGCTTTCCATTAGTCCTTATAAAAACAGTGCTTGGTTAAATGAAATAGGCAAAGATTTAGAAGAAAAATATCAAATTTCTTATCTTTATGCCGATTTTAAAAAGCATAATGGTTATCAACGTAGCATTGAACTATCCAAAGAATACGGATTATATCGTCAAGATTATTGTGGTTGTATTTATTCCAAAATAGAACGAGAAAAAAAGAAAGAACTAGAGTTTCAGCGAGAAAACTAAAGTTCTTTTTCGATCCCTTCCAAATTAAATTCTGGAATATGACACTTGCCGGAAGCATCACTTTCTTGCATATAAGCCTTTTTAATTCCAATGTCAAGAGCATAATCAATAATTTCTTCGTAATCTTCTTCTTTTAAGGTTTGATTTAAGAAAGGATACTCTTTATTCTCTTCCATAGGAGTATATTGATTCATAATGCTTAGATAAATATGATCTTGGTAACGATGATAAAGATAGGCAAGGATCTTCTTACTATCTTCTTTTAATGTAGGAAGGCATAAATGACGGACTAGAACTCCTTTGATCATCATGCCATCTTCATCAAATTGATTTTCTCCGGTTTGGCGATACATTTCCTCCAAAGCGTTACGAGCAATTTCTTGATAATTAGAACAGTGAGAAAGAGCCTTGCTCCATTTCTCCTCATAGTACTTGAAATCGGTTAAATAAATATCGATGAGACCTTCTAACTCTTTTAACATTTCAACTTCTTCATAACCACTGGTATTATAAATAATAGGAATATGAAGTCCTTGTTTTTTTGCCAATTTGATTGCTTCCTTGATACTTGGCATAAAGTGAGTAGGGGTAACAAGGTTAATATTATGGGCTTTTTTCTCTTGTAACTCCAACATAATTTGCGCAAGTCGTTCCACCGAAATTTCTTTTCCTTTGCCATTTTGGGCTTGAGATATCTCTTTGTTTTGACAGTAGACACAATTTAAATTGCAACCACAAAAGAAAATAGCTCCACTTCCATGTTGTCCTGAAATCGAAGGTTCTTCTTCAAAATGAAGAGCCGCCCGGGCAATTTTTAGATGCTCACCACTATGACAAACGCCATACTGGTTTTGTCGATTGACTTGACATTTTCTAGGACAACACTGACAATTTTCATAACTCTTTGGCATAGTTTTTTTCCTTCTCTCATATTTACAAAAGATTATAGCATAGTTTATAATGAAAAAGAAAGAGGGATAAAAATGAAGTATTATTGTATTGGAATTAAAGGAACAGGAATGAGCACTTTGGCCCAAATGCTTTTTGATATGGGAAATCAAGTAAGTGGTTATGATGATGCCAAAGATTATAAATTTACCCAAAAAGGATTAGAGGAAAGAAAGATTCCTATTTATTATGATGGTACACATGCCTTAGATAAAGATACCATCGTTACTTATTCCAAAGCTTTTCAGGACAGTCATCCGGAAATGAAACGGGTGAGAGAACTCGGTTTAACGATTAAGCCCTACAATGAAATTGTTGGCGATATTACCAAAGAGTTTAAAACCATTTCTGTTTGTGGAACCCATGGGAAAACCACGACCACTTCTTTGATTCGCCATTTATTAGAAAACACAATTGGATGTAATTATTTTATTGGTGATGGGA
>CALVJC010000101.1 GCA_944331945.1 uncultured Bacilli bacterium | reverse complement strand
AATAGTTATGAAAGGTAGGGAAAATGAAAGGACTAAAAATATTCCAGTATGGATGTGGAAAAATGAGCGTTTACACCATGCGCTATGTTATTGAAAATGGTGGAGAAATTGTGGGAGCGGTTGATATCAATCCTGATATTATCGGAAAAGATATTGGAGATGTTATGGGGATTGATAAAGTTGGCGTTCTTGTGGAAGATGCTAGTAAAGCAGAAGCATTGTTAACGGAATTAAAACCAGATTGCGCTATTGTTACAACGATGAGTTTACTTAAAGATCTTGAAGAGTCTCTAATGATTTGTGCGAAATGCGGTATTAATGCTATTACTACTTGTGAAGAAGCATTTTATCCAATGAATTCAAATCCAACGTTAACGAATAAGATTGATAAACTTGCAAAAGAAAATCATTGTACTATTACAGGTAGTGGATATCAAGATGCTTTTTGGGGTAATCTAATTACTACTTTAGTGGGTGCTAGTCATAATATTACCAAAATAAAAGGAAGCTCTTCTTATAATGTAGAAGATTATGGAATTGCTCTTGCTAAAGCTCATGGAGCTGGTTTAACGAAAGAGGAGTTTGAAGAACAAGTTGCTTCTTTGGATGAAATTTCAGATGAAGAACGTCAAAAAGTGATTGAAAGTGGTGAATATGCGCCATCTTACATGTGGAATGTAAATGGCTGGTTATGTGATAAGCTAGGGTTAACCGTTGTAAGTCAACGCCAAAAATGTGTACCACAATTTAATGATTATGACATTGAATCAAGTACCTTGGGAATGACTGTAAAAGCAGGAATGGCAACCGGAATGAGTGCGGTTGTTACGACGGAAACGAAGGAAGGAATTACATTAGAAACGGAATGTATCGGTAAAGTATATAACAAAGAAGAGTTTGATCGAAATGTTTGGACAGTTTATGGTGATCCAGATACTACTTTAGTTATTGAAAAACCAGATACAGTTAGACTTACTTGTGCTAGTGTAGTTAATCGGATTCCTGATGTTATCAAAGCAGAGTCAGGATTTGTTCCAACTTCTCGTATGGGAGAGTTAAAGTATATTGAAAAAAAATAAGGCATTGATGATGAACCAATCCTTTTTTTCATAAAAAGACACCTACCATTTGGCAGGTGTTATCTATATAATGGGAATCTTCACAAACAGTGGTGAACCTTTCCCATTAATAGAGTATGTTCTTTTTCGTAATTTATACATTTTATTTGTGATAAATATTTTCTTTTGATACAATAAGTATAAGGAGCGATAGAAATGGAATTGAATGAACTAATACGAAAATATGAGAATTTAGATCAAAATATTTTAGATTTATGGAGGTCTCTTTGACTGCGATAAGAAAGAAGAAAGAAAAGCGGAGTTAGAAAAAGAACAACTAGAACCTGATTTTTGGCAGAATCGGGACCGTGCAGAAGAAGTGATTCAAGAATGTAATCAATTAAATAAGATTTTAAAGAATATTAATGATTTAAAAGGACAAACTAATAGTAATTTGGAATTATTAGAAATGTTAAAAGAAGAGTATGATGGGGAATTATTTTCTTCCATTGCTTCTTCTTATTCTAAATTAGAACAAGATTATGAAAGTTTAAGTGTAATGTTATTGCTTTCTTCTTCTTATGATCCTAATAATGCTATTATGGAAATTCATTCAGGAGCGGGAGGAACGGAAGCTTGTGATTGGGCCGATATGCTTTATAGGATGTATTTACGTTATGCTGAAAAGAAAAATTATAAAGTGGAACTTTTGGATTATCAAGCTTTAGAAGAAGCGGGAATTAAATCGGTCACTTTCTTAATAAAGGGGGACTATGCTTATGGTTACTTAAAAGGGGAAAAGGGAGTTCATCGTTTGGTGAGACTTTCTCCCTTTGATTCTTCGAATCGACGGCATACTTCTTTTGCTAGTGTTGATGTAACGCCAGAAGTTGATCAGAATATTGAAATAGAAATTGATGAGAAAGATATTCGGGTGGATGTTTATCGATCGACTGGAGCAGGAGGGCAAGGAGTAAATACGACAGATAGTGCTGTTCGTATTACCCATCTGCCAACAGGAATCGTTGTTACTTGTCAGAATGAAAGAAGTCAAATTCAAAATAAAGAGACCGCTTTAAAAGTACTTAAAGGTAAACTTTATGTTTTGGAAGAACAAAAAAGGGAACAAGAATTGGCTTCTGAGAAAGGAGAGCAACGAAATATTGAATTTGGTTCACAGATTCGTAGTTATGTGATGCATCCTTATTCTATGGTAAAAGATCATCGGACTGGATGTGAAACGAGTAATGTTAAAGCAGTTTTAGATGGAGATTTGGATCTATTTATTGAAAGTAATTTGAGAGGAGAAAGTCATGGGAATACTCACGGATAAAAATCGTAAAATTATCAGTAGTATTTATCAGAAAGGAAAGGTAAAACGTTATGCCCAATTTGTTTTTGGTTGCCTTTTAGTGGCTCTTGCTTTTAATCTTTTCTATTCTCCCAATGATATTGTCGCCGGAGGAGTTTCAGGACTTTCTCTTGTTTTAAAACATATTTTTGGAATCAATTCCTCTGCTTTTATTTTAATTGCTAACTTGTTTTTGCTGGTTTTATCTTACTTCTTTTTGGGAAAAGAAACGACGAAAATGACTGTCTTTGGTTCTATCCTTTTTCCTATTTTTGTTAATTTAACACAGAATTTATCCACTTATATTAGCTTTCAACAGAGTGAATTAATTTTAGTTGCTGTTTTTGGAGGATTATTGCAAGGCATAGGAGCGGGTCTTATTTTTAAAGCCGGTTTTACGACGGGTGGAACGGATATTTTGAATATGATTGTTTCTCGAAGACTTCATATTAGTATGGGGAATGCCATTTTATTTACGGATGGTTTAATTGTTTTATCTGGGTTCTTTGTTTTTGGCTTTAATCGGTTGATGTATGCTTTAATTGTTCTATATTTAGTTTCTTTTGCAACGGATCGGGTATTGCTTGGTATTTCTGATTCAAAAGCGTTCTATATTATTACAGAGAAAGATCAAAAAGTAAAAGATTTTGTCTTGAAAGAATTGAAACATGGAGTGACAGAGTTTCAGGCAAAGGGTGGATATGAACAGTCCAATCAGGAAGTTTTACTTACAGTGATACCAACTAAAGAATACTATAAACTAAAAGAAGGTATTCATGAAATTGATCCTCATGCTTTTTTTGTCGTAACGGATGCTTATCAAGTGTTTGGTGGTGAATGAGATGAAGAAACATTTGCTTTATCGGTATACGGTTCTTATTGTTAGTTTATTTTGTTCTGCGATTGTTTTTAATCTCTTCTTGTATCCTACCCATTTAGTGACTGGAGGATTAAATGGGGTTGTTATTGTTATTAATTATTTTTGGAATATTTCCCCTTCTATTTTATTGTTTGTTTGTTCTGCTTTTTTATTAATTCTTAGTTTCTTTTTCTTAAAAAAAGAACAGACGGTCGCATCCTTGTTGGCTACTTTTCTTTATCCCTTTTTTGTAGAGATTACTTCATCCTTACCTCAATATCTTACCATTGATACGACAGATTTTATTTTGATGTCTATTTTGGTTGGTATTTTATTAGGTATTACGAATGGATTTATGTATAAAGTAGGATTTAGTAATGGTGGCCTGAATATTTTAAGTCAAATTTTTCATCGTTATTTTCATCTTTCTTTAGGAAAAAGTACTTTGGTTTTAAATTCTATTGTGGTAGTGCTTGGAGGACTTTCTTTTGGTTTTTCCATGGTTCTTTATTCTCTTGTGGTTATTTTCATTAGTAGTATGATTATGGATCGTATTATTTTGGGTGTTTCACGAAATAAGGCTTTTTATATTTTGACTACGAAAGAAGAGAAGGTTCGAAAATATATTATTGAGACATTGCATCATTCGGTTACTATTTTTAAAGTAAAAGGGGCTTTTTTAGAAAAAAAACAGGATATGTTACTTGCTGTTATTCCTAGTCGCGAATATTTTCAAGTGACAGAAGGAATAAAAATGATTGATCCACAGGCTTTCTTTGTTGCTTGTGATGCTTATGAAGTAAAAGGAGGACGTTAAGTCTTTTTTTGTTTTAGGAAATTTTTGTAAATTGTTAAGAATCGGTTCTCAAAATATGTCGACTTATGTTATAATGGCTTTGAATAAGGTGATGATAGAATGGATTTAATACGTCTTAAGAACGTTAGTAAACAATATAAAAATGGTGTTACTGCAATTTATGATTTAACACTATCAATCAAAAAAGGCTCTTTTGTTTTTGTTATCGGAGGGTCTGGTTCTGGAAAAAGTACTTTCATTAAAATGCTATATCGTGAAGAAAAACCAACCAGTGGAGAAATCTATGTTGGAGGAGTTAATGTTGCCAAATTAAGAAATAAAAAAGTTTATAAATTAAGAAGAAAACTTGGAATAGTCTTTCAAGATTATCGGTTGCTTCCTAAATTGACCGTTTATGAGAATGTTGCATTTACAATGGAAGCGTTAGGGGCACGAAGAGATGAAACGAGAAAGAAAGTATTAAGAGCTTTAGAATTGGTTGGATTAAAGCATAAAATTCATAATTATCCTGATCAATTATCTGGTGGGGAACAGCAGAGAGTAGCGATTGCGCGGGCAATTGTCAATGAACCGCGACTTCTTCTTTGTGATGAGCCGACTGGAAATTTGGATCCTGATATGAGTATGGAAATTATGCAAGTTTTGGATGAGATCAATAAAACTTGTGGTACTACCGTTATTATGGCAACTCACGATAAAGAGATCGTCAATCGCATGAAAAAAGAAGTTATTGTCTTAAAAGATGGTCGGTTAATTAAACATGAAGAACAAGGAGGTTATGAAGAATGAAAGGATTTCGTATGTTAGGGCGAAGTATTCGAGATGCTTTCAAAAGTGTATTTCGTAACTTCAGTCTTTCGTTAGCTTCTATTTCTTGTATTACGATTACTCTGTTGATTGTAGCTATTTCTATTTTGATTTCTTTTAATGTGCAAAACTTCACAAAAGAGATGGAAAAAGATCTTACTATTGTTGTTTTTCTCAATAATGATACAACCGAAGAGCAGGTAAGAAATGTTCAAGAACAGTTGCGAGAACTTGATAATGTCGATAGTATTACTTACCAGAATAAAGATTCGATTAAAGAGCAAATGCAACAAGAAAGTGATATTTTTAATGAGGTTATGAGTACTTGGGGAGATGAGGATAATCCTTTGAAGGATACTTTTCAAGTAAAGGTCAAAGAAGTAGAAGAAATTTCTGCTACTGCGGAAGCGATTGAAAAAATAGAACATGTTAGTGTGGTTCGTTATGGGGAAGGAATGGTTGATAACTTAATTCAAGCTTTTGAAACAGCGCAAAAAGTTTCTTATGGTATGGTTATTGCTCTTGTCCTTGTAACGGTATTCTTGATTATTAATACAATAAAACTTACTATCTTTTCTCGGAAAAGAGAAATATCAATTATGCGACTTGTTGGAGCGAGCAATTTTACCATCAAAACGCCATTTATTGTGGAAGGAATGATCTTAGGACTTCTTGGTTCTATTATTCCAGTTCTTGCTCTTTGCTTTGGTTATGTAGCTTTATATAATCATTTTGATGGATATTTATATAGCCAACTTATTCAGTTAATTCCACCTGAGCCATTTATTTATATGGTATCTGGTATTGTTGTGGTTATTGGTATGCTTGTTGGTATGATTGGATCAAGTTCTGCAGTCAGAAAGTATTTGAAGGTGTGATATGAAGAAAATTAAAATATTATTTAGTGGTATCTTTGTTTTTGTTGTTTTATTTTCTCCTTTTACGGTTCAAGCGAAAACAATCAGTGAGTTTGAAGCAGAAGTAGAACAATTTACGCAAGATCTCGAAGATAAACAGAATCAAATTGATTTAAATGATCAAGAAGTCGCTCAAATTCAAGCGAATATTGAAAATATTCAAAGTCAAATTTCTTCTTTAGAAAATGAAATGGCTGTTTTGGAAGATGAAATTGCTGCTTCTAATCAAGAAATTGAGCAAAAAAGTCAGCAAAGTAAAGAGCTTTTCCAATACTTGCAAATCAGTGAAGGGGAAAATGCTTACATGGAATATATTTTTGGAGCGACCGATATTACAGATATGGTTTATCGGATGGCCATTGTAGAACAACTTACGGAATATAATAATCAAGTAATGGAAGAGTTGACGCAGTTAGTAGAACAAAATAAAGCTAAAAAAGAAGAACTTAATCAAAAACAAGGGGAGCTTGAAACATTAACGACAGAACTTGAGAATGAACAAGCGAAAATTAATGCAGAAAGTCAAGCTATTCGAGAGGCCATGCCAGCGGTGGAAGAGCAGCTAAAAGAAGCCAAGGCGAATCTTGAATATTATCAAGGTTTAGGTTGTGGAGCGAATGAAGATATTTATGCTTGCCAAGTGCGTTATGATCGTGAACATGCTTCTTCTGGTAATGGTAGTACGGTTTTACCTCCTTCGGTTAGTGGATTTTATAGGCCAATGCAAAGTGGTTATGTTACCCAAAACTGGATGAATGCAGGACATCTTGGTATGGATTTATCGAATACGGATAAAACCATTGAAATTTATCCTATCGCTACAGGAGTTGTTTTCAAAAAATACTATGATAGTGCGGGAGCCTTGGTGTTAAAAATCAGACATAATGTTAATGGAACTTATCTTTATTCTACTTATGCCCATTTGTCTGCTTGGTATGTTAATGAAGGTGATATTGTTACCCCTAATACTGTTATTGGTCGGATGGGTAATACCGGATATTCTTTTGGAGCACATTTACATCTGGAAATTACTACTTGTGATTGGAATCGTGGAGGAGGATGTACCTGGGCAGAATATCAAGAGAGTACAATTAATCCAAGGCAATATGTTAGTTTCCCATCAGCTTTACGAGTTTGGTGGTATGATCGGTAAAGAGATTCATGTTTTTGCATGAGTCTTTTTTTGTTGTCATTATAATTTTCCCCTTTACATAGTTTTTATTCAGTGGAGTTGGCTGTTATGTTACAATAAATAAGAGAAGGGTATTTATTGTAACATTAAATGATTTTTAAGATTTAAATGAAGAGTATGCAAAATTTTTTCTTTCTTAAAAGGAAAAAATAATTTTAGGTATTTTGGGCACTTCTTGTTTTGTTATGGCTTTCGTGTTAGAATAAGGTGCTAGGTATTTAAAGGAGGGGTATTATGTTTCAGTTAGTTTCAAAATTTAAGCCCAGTGGTGATCAACCAGAAGCGA
>CALVJC010000100.1 GCA_944331945.1 uncultured Bacilli bacterium | reverse complement strand
CTTTTTTTGATTCTTTCGTTATAGGTTTTGTTTTAAATAGATTTGCTTCTTGCGCTTTTTTATAATAGTTTTCCAAGAACGTTTCATATTCCTTATCTGTTTCTCCTACTTTACGATTTCTTGGGCGAGGGACAGAAGTTCCTTTAATATATTCTAGATAGCCTCTCTCATTATAGAAAGCATCTTGATAGCTTTTTTCAACATCTAATTGATATTTGTCTTTCACCTCTTTACGGAAATCTTCTTCTGGAATGACAAGAACAAAGTTTGGATCATTCTTAAGACTTTCTTTCCGCTCTTTATATTCGTGTTCATCATAATAACGTTGTACCCATTCTTTGGCTTGCGAATAATCTTCCGTATATTGTGGTACTTTTACACCATCTATATCTTCTATGATACAGTATAGATACTCTTGTTCTTTCTTTTCTTCTTTTGGTAATTGAACTTGATAAAAACCTAATATTTTATTTTTCATTTCTTTCACCTCTTTTATTTTGTTTTCGTATTACCTGTATACGAATAACCATCATTTAATAATGTTCTATCATTATAAGTACTCCATTTTATGGTTGTACTTCCTTGAGAGATTAAACTTCTTGTTTTGACACTATAGTAAGTTACAGTCGCATAAATTGGTACATCGACTTTATCACCATGATAAGTACCAATTTGTTCTTTTCTAGAATATAAGATAATTTTCTTGACACAACTAGCATCTTGATCGTTACAATCTAGAGCTTGTAGTCCTTCTTTATTTTCTTTCCAACTAGACCAATCACTCCATGCAGTAAAGGTTGGTTTCACTACTTTGATATATTCATATAATGTCTTTTTCGGATTGTTAATCGTAATACTGTTAGAACCCTGACCACTTCCTAATCCACTATTTGGTGTGCTCGGATTGCTTGGCTTTGATGAAGAGGAAGAAGAATTATTACTTCCAGATGCATTGCCACTATTTTCTGTAGAAGTTTCTCCTGTATTTATAGCAACACTTTCGGTTTCCTCTTCTTTCGGTGTTGATGTGCTTGAAGATTCATTGGTGGTCGTCGTTTCCGTTGAATTATTGTTGATGGTTACGGAATTATCTTTTTCACAAATTTCTGTATCTGTGCAATAGCTATAGTTTCCTAAATGTGTTAAGACATAGTCTTCTTCTTCAGAACACTTTAAATTTACTTTTAATAAATATTCATTTTCTTCTTTGGTTACAGTGACATAACTATCGTCTACATCACAAGCTTTTCCATCTTGATCTACGAAAGGAATCAATAAATTACTATTGATCATTTCTCTTAGCGTCATCGTTTGAGATTCCCCGACTGTTTGTGGCAAACGATCCGTTGTGTAATAACCAATTGCTGCTTCTTTCATACGATCTAAGTTGTCACTGAACACTTGACTATTTTGTGTTTTTTCGTCCATATTTTCTGTTGATGGCGAAATGAATTTTGGCAATAACCAAATAAGTAGAAAGACAAAGATGATTACTAAAATTAGTTTTAGTAAAAAATCACGAAATGGAAATGGTTTTTTTCCATAATTTTCTTCTTCTGTATACATATCATATACCCCCCTCTTCTTAGGTTTCTTATTATACTACTTTTTTGTTTTTTTGTCAATGTTTTCTTTGAGATGTACAATTGTACAACCTGGATTCATAAAATCTAGCTTATATTCTAACACATGTTTATCTTTTTTCAAATACTTTTGTACGCTCTCTTTTAAAATACCTTGACCAATTCCATGAACGATAATGACATAAGAATAACCTAGTTTACTACTATCTTCTAAAAACTCTTTGACTTTAAAACAAGCAAATTCTTTATCCATGCCATGTAAATCAAGAGAAGGATAGGTTTTATATAACACCATGGTCTTTTCCTATTTTTAATACTTCTTTTAAGTCAGGCATAGAAAAGCGACTTCCAATTTTTTCGACGGAAAGAGCGCCTGTAATATTCGCTAGATAGCAAGTTTGTTCCAAAGAATAATCATGACTAATAAAATAGGTAAAAGCGCCATGAAAGATGTCCCCTGCTCCGGTGGTATCTACTGTTTTTACTTTAATGCTTGGAATTATCTTATAGTCTTCCCCAATTTTCGTGAAACATCCATCACCTTCTAGAGTTATAACTACGGTATTATGATACATTTCTGTCAAACGACGATGCATTTCGATTAAGGTTTCTTTTTTTTGATCGTAGATAAGTCCCGTCATCCCTTCAGCAAAATCATGGGAACATACGACATAATCCACATAAGGACAGAGTACTTTGGTTCCTTCTTTTACACTTCCCGCATCAATAATTTTAATTGCCTGCTTATTTTTAGTCATTATTTTCATACTAGCTTCTGGTTCTTCCCCATCTACTAAGATCACATCATATTTTTCTTTACTGACTCTTTTTAAGGGCTTTTTGTTTTTTCCTTGCGTTGTTAAAATCGTCCGCGAACCATTCTTAATATTAGCCATGACAAAACTTAGCATGGTAGCCATTTTCTTACTCTGTTCAAAATAAGTTGTTTTGACACCGATTTCTTCAAATTCTTCTTTTATTTTATCTCCATAATAGTCTTTTCCAGCCACACCCGCGAAAGCAACATCTTCCTTCCATTTCGCTAATAAATACGCGGCATTACTGGCAGGACCTCCTCCACAAGCACAAGATTCTTTTAGTCTTGTTTTGGTATTTTCTTCCGGATACTTTTCAATGGGAAAAGTAATATCATAGGAAGCATGTCCTATTGCAATTATTTTCATTTTATCCTTATCCTTTCTTGTTTAAAATATCTTTTCTCTATAGTTAGTATAAACTATATTTGACAAAAACTATATGTTTTTTTTGAAGAAAATGTCAAAAAGAGATGATTTTTGTTATAATGTTTATGGTGATGTTTTATGAAGAAGAAAGAGAAAAAAGAAAAAAAGCCTCTTACGAAGAAGCGAATTTTATTTTTAACAGTTATGACGATCGTGCTTGGCATTTTGGCTTATTTTCTTGGGACGGTGATAGCGAAAGCGGTTTTAGACTATCAAAATAAAGATCAAGAAGTAGATTTTTCGGATTTGATCGAAGTGGATACGATCGAAGATATGACTTTAGAGAATCTTCTTACTCGCTATAATCAATTGTTGGAAGAGTATGGTCTTTCTTCTTATCATATTGATCAAGAGTCACTCCAAGATACCGAGCAGGGAAAAAGCATTACGGTTTCGGAGGTAGAGTTTGTTTTTCAAACAGAGGGTGACGACGTAGAAATTAGTGCTATCAATTATA
>CALVJC010000099.1 GCA_944331945.1 uncultured Bacilli bacterium | reverse complement strand
CCTTCGGTGAAAGAGGAATTTTTCTTTTTAATCAAAACCTTTTTGATTGTGTTGATTCCTAGTATTTTAACTTTCTTAGAGCCAGATACTGGGGCGGTTGTTATTTACTTTGTGATCTATTTCTTTATGATTTTCACCTCTGGAATTCGCTTACGATGGTTCCTTATTTTTGGAGCAATTATCCTTCTTCTTATTGCTTTTGTCTTTGGAACTTACTTTTTTCAAGAAGATTTGTTTGTGCAAATCTTTGGAACGGATCTTTATTATCGCTTTGAGAGAATTTTTGCTTGGAAAAGTGGAAGTGGTTTACAGTTAGAAAATGCTTTGGCAGCGATTGGGTCAGCAGGAGTTTTTGGACATGGTTATAATCAAACCCCTATTTATTTTCCAGAGTCGGGAACAGATTTTATTTTTGCCGTTTTTGCTTCTAATTTTGGTCTACTTGGCTCTATTTTATTGCTTCTACTCATTCTCTTTTTTGACGGCAAGTTACTGTCTTTAGCAACCAAAAAAATTAATCCAATTGATAAGTTTGCTCTTTCTGGTATGATTGGAATGCTTGTCTTTCAACAGGTACAAAATATTGGCATGACCCTAGGACTTTTCCCCATTACGGGAATCACCCTTCCCTTTATTAGTTATGGGGGATCCAGTCTTCTTTCTTACATGGTTTTAGTCGGAATTGCTCTTAATATTAGTAGTGAAGAAAAGCCAGCTTATCATATATGAAAAGTCATAGATCAAAGAAAAATCTATGACTTTTATTTTGCAGTAATAGAATGAATGATTAATTGATGATAACTTTGACAAAGGGAAGCATCTGCGTTTTCACCAATCGTAAATTGATAGAGATAGACTTGATTGTCTTTTTGGGTTAAATAAGTTTCTGCTTGACCAATCATGGGATATGTAAGATGGTACCAGGTGATGTGATTGATCGTTTCCTTTGCTGGGGCTTCTACTTCATAATATTCGGCCATGAGCGTGGCAAGAGAAGAAGCCGAAGAATAACCATCAATCGCCGAAAAGTGTAAAGTACAATCTGAGAATATCACATCTGGTGTAGGATTATAGGCAAAATCATATTGGGTGCTTGATTGGTCTTCAAAGATATTGGGTACTGTGATATCATATTCTTCTTGCATATTGATACTGCCATTATAAATAATCATACCATCAAAGGTTTCATTGTTTTGGGAAGATGAGAGGTTGGAAAAGAACGGAAGCATATTCCAAGTAGAGTTTGTGTTTATTCCAAAGAATATGAAGAGATAACTCATCATGATTCCTAGTACGATTTGGATAAGGATGACGAATAGAATCCCTCCTTTGCTCGTGCCTCCTCTTTGAGAACAGAGTTTTAAACGAGCTTCTTTTCCTTCGACTTCTTGTTTTATTTCCATTATTTTCTGATTGGATCGATTTAGATAAATCTTTTTGATAAAAAAGGCTAGAAGAAATTGCAAAGCAAATAAGATAAACGTTGCAACCATAGGAGTTAAGGGATAAAGAACACTTGATAGGATTATGAATATTAGGCCAAGCGAATAGATTTTACGATAGAATAGATAAAAGGGGCCAAAGAAGAAACAAGCGAAGGAGAAAGATTTTTTCTTTATTTTATCATAGTTTTTGCCTATAAAGGCTTTTAACAGTTCTTCCTCTTCTTTTTCTTGTTCTATTTTTGGTGGAATGTAATTTGGGCCAATTCCCAAGACTTGATCAAGGGCTTCTTGCTGTCTTTTTTCTTCTTCGGTTGGTTCTACTACTTCTTGCTCCTTTAAAGTCGGATTCGGTTCTATCGAAGTTGACTCTTGTGAAATTGCTTGATTTGAGTCGGGAGTTGTTTTTGTTTGGTTCGTTTTTTGTTGCGGAGACTCTATATTGTATAATGAATATAAATCAAAAGGTGCTTGTGACGAATTTTCTTTTTCTTTCTCATCCATTTTTCTTCTCCTTTAATACTTCTTCATAAACTTCTTTTAACTGTTTTCCTACCGTTTTAATATCTTTTTCTAAAGCAATTTTCTTTTTGGCTTCTTTCTTTAGGGGTGGTAGTTTTCCAGCAAAGAAGTCTTTTATTTTCGCTTCAAATCCCTCTAAATCTTTGGCTTTATAAACATTTACATTATCTTCTAACCAATTTTCAAAAATAGGAATATCTCTAATTAGGGAATTTGTTTCCATGGAACAAGCTTCAATAATGGGAATTCCTTCCGTTTCTTCTAAGGTTGGAAAGAGAAAAAGATCACAGCCTCCTAAAGCTTCTCTGATGTATTGTTGTTCTACATAACCAGCAAAAGTTAAGTTATCTAATTTCGTATGAACCGCTTCTTTGACATCTTTGGTGGCTGCTGCTAGAGGACTATAGCCAAACCAAATAAATTTATAATCTTTTAATCTCTTTGCAAGTTCGACAAAGTCTACAATTCCCTTTCTTCTGATATAAAGTCCAATTCCGATGATCACTTTATCGTCTTCGGTATAACCATAGCGTTTCCGAAAAGAGGAGCGATATTCTTTTTTCGGTTGAAAGAAATCTAATTCTAAGCCATTGGAAATTGCCACAATTTTCCGGTCTTTTAAACCATCATAACTTTCTAATAAGCGTTTGGAATATTCGGTGGGCGTGACAATAATATCTCCTAAGCGATAACATTTTACAATCCACCATTTGAATATTTTACTGGTGGCATGTCCCAAAATAAAACCATCTTTATAATCTTCTTCGGTAGAATGGGCATGATAAACGATTTTGATGCCTTTCTTTTTGAGTTTTTTCGCTAAAAAGTAGGATTTAAAAAAATAAGTATTAATATGAGCGATATTATAATCCGTATCTTTTTCATTTCTTGTATAAGGAATTTTTTCTTCCTGTAAGGCTTTTTCCTGATGAAGAATGGCTTTCCCCAAACCACTTTTTCCAATCGTTTTTAATCCTTCTGCATATAACAATACTTTCATAACTTCCTCCATCTTCTTTCAGTTTAGCATGGAAAAAGCGAAAAAACAAGAAAAGAGTATTGACAGACAAAATTTTACTATGCTATAATTCAGGTACTGGGGAATTAGCTCAGCTGGGAGAGCGTCACGTTTGCACCGTGAAG
>CALVJC010000098.1 GCA_944331945.1 uncultured Bacilli bacterium | reverse complement strand
GAAATAAAATAGTACGGTGGCGACCATCGGAATTTAAGCCTATGGAGAATAAGGTTACTTATCGATGAAGTAGGAATCCTTGGAGGTAACGACAGGGTAAAAACAAACTTGTTTGTTTTATTTGTTCGAAGGGGATGATCGTGTGCAGCGTTGTGCTTGGGTTAATTTAAAAAATCCTTTGTATGTAAAATATCACGATGAAGAGTGGGGGAAACCTGTTTATGATGATAACGTTTTGTATGAATTTTTGGTCTTAGAAGCCTTTCAGGCTGGACTTTCTTGGGAATGTATTTTAAAGAAACGGGAAGCTTTTCGAAAGGCTTTTGATGATTTCGATTACCATAAAATCTGTGATTATGATGATAGAAAGATAGAGAGTTTATTGCAAAACAAAGAAATTGTACGGAATAAGTTGAAGATACAAGCTGCTATTACGAATGCTCGTGTATTTATAGAACTTCAAAAAGAATATTCTTCTTTTGCCAATTATTTATGGCATTTTACAGAGGGTAAGGTTATCTATGAAGTGGGAAAGACAAAATCGGAGTTATCGGATGAAGTTTCCCATGACTTAAAAAAAAGAGGCATGAAATTTGTTGGGACAACGATTATCTATTCTTATTTACAAGCGGTTGGTGTAATTAATTCGCATGAAGAAGCTTGCGACTTATTCTATAAAAAATAACAACAGGAGGTGTCATGATGAAAGGGGAACATATGTATCTTGCTTTTGGGAGTGAGATCATCTATGATGATGCTAGTTTTCGCATAGAAGAGAAAGATAAAGTTGGAGTCGTTGGCGTGAATGGAGCTGGCAAAACGACCCTTTTTAAGGTTTTATTGAAGCAGGAACACTTGGATAGTGGTAAGGTGATGCTTCAAAATAAAAAAATAGGTTATTTACCACAAGAAATTGATTTTAAAGAAAAGGAACAATCGGTGTTTGATTATTTATTTGAAGCAAGACCAATTCACCAATTAGAGCAGGAATTGAATCAAATTTATATGCATCTTGCAGAAGGAAAAGAAGAGAAGAAGTGGTTGAAACAAGCGGAAAAGATTCAAAGTGAGCTTGATTCTCTTCATCAATATACCGCAGAAGATGAACTCCTAATCTTACTGGAAAATATGGAAATCGATCTTGATTTGCTCTATATGAAAGTAGGCGATTTATCTGGAGGGCAAAAGTCTAAAATTGCTTTTGTGCGTCTTTTATTTTCTATGGCAGATATTTTACTTTTAGATGAGCCAACCAATCATTTAGATGCCAAAACGAAAAGCTTTGTTACCACTTATTTAAAAAATTATCAGGGAATGGTTTTAGTGATTAGTCATGATATTGATTTTTTAAACGAAGTAACAACGAAAACGATGTTTATTAATAAAGTAACGCATAAGATCAAAGTCTATAAAGGCAATTATCAAGAATTTAAGAGATTGTATGCGAATGAAATGATGGAAAAAGAATTAAGAATTCAAGAACAAGAACGAGAAATAAAAAAATTACAAGAAGTGGTTCGAAAAGCCGAAAGTGCAACGGCAACGAATCATAATTTAAAACGTCTTGGCCAATCTCGAAAGAAAATGCTAGAGAAAAAACTAGAAGAATTAGAGACAAGAGAAGAAAAATATAAAGCGGTTACTATGGAAGTAGAACCTCTCGAGAAAAGTGGGAAAATTCCTTTAGAAGTCAATCACTTAACATTTCACTATCCAGGTAAGAAAAACTTGTATCATAATTTATCTTTTCAAATGATGCGTGGAGAAAAGTTTCTAATTGTCGGAGAAAATGGGATTGGAAAATCGACCTTGTTAAAGTTGATCGTCGGAGCTTTGCAACCAATGTCAGGAGAAATTCGATATGGATATCATGCTAATATTGCCTATTATGCGCAAGAATTAGAAATTTTAGAGGAAGAGAAAACGATTTTAGAAAATGTGGATAATCTCCATTATAGTGATCAAGAGTTAAGAACTTTTTTAGGTAATTTCTTATTTTCGAATGATGATGTTTTTAAAAAGGTAAAAGTACTATCCCCAGGCGAAAAAGCGCGAGTTGCTCTATGTAAAATTTTGTTACAGAAAGCGAATATTATTCTTTTGGATGAGCCGACCAATCATTTTGATCCCGAAACGCAAGCGGTCATTGGCGAAAATTTTAAAAATTATACAGGAACTTTAATTATGGTGAGTCATAATCCCTCTTTTGTAGAACAGATTGGGGTAACTAGAATGCTTGTGTTACCAGAAGGTAAAATTGTAGAGTATAAGAGGGAACTTTTACATTACTATTATTATTTAAATACAGAGCTTGTGTGAAAAAAAGAAAGAAGGTTATATTATGTCATATGAAAAAGCCAAAGAACATTTAAAAAAATATGGTTTGGAAGAAAGAATTATTGATTTTTCTGCTTCTTCTGCTACGGTAAAGGAAGCGGCTTGTGCTCTTTCGTGTACGGAAGGAGAAATTGCTAAGAGCCTTTCTTTTCTTGTTGATGATAAACCTATTTTGATTGTAGTGGCAGGGGATGCGAAGGTAGACAATAGTAAGTACAAACAAGAATTTCATAAAAAAGCAAAAATGATTCCCTTTGATAAGGTAGAAGAAATGATTGGCCATGCAGCGGGAGGTGTTTGTCCTTTTGGGATTAAGAATGGTATCGATGTTTATTTGGATCAGTCCTTACAAAAATATGCAGTAGTTTATCCTGCTTGTGGTAATGATCGCAGTGCCGTTAAATTAGCTTTGAAAGAGTTAGAGGAAGCGTCTTGTTATCAAAAATGGGTTGATGTTTGTAAAGAAGAATTGTTGGTGAAATAATGGATAAATTTTTAGAAATGAAGAGAAAATTTGAAGCGGTTGCTGATCCAAAAAAGGCACAAGAAATGGCCAAATATATGAGAAATTTATTTCCTTTCTATGGGATCCCTACGAAAGAACGACGAATGCTTTATCGGGATTTTTTAAAGGAAGAGAAAGGGAAGGGAGAAGTGGATTGGGATTTTTTGGATCAGTGTTATCAAGCCGGAAAGCGAGAGTTTCAATATTTGGTTTATGATTATCTTTT
>CALVJC010000097.1 GCA_944331945.1 uncultured Bacilli bacterium | reverse complement strand
TGAAACAAAAAAGAGATATATACAAGTAATTATATCAGTATATATCTCTTTATTTTTGTTTTATCTAGGATAAATTAATTTGTCATTTTCTTATATTTCCAGTAGAAAAAAGTTTGTCATTCTACACTTTCTGTAGAATGACGAATTATTTTACCCTATTCATCTCTTTATTTTCTAAAGTTATTTTAGCATGATATTCTCTATCTTGACAATAGATATTTTTATCAAAAAAACAATAGAAAATCTTCTTCTATTGTTTCTTAAAGAACTCAATTCGTTTTTCAATTCCTTGTTTTCCTAAAATATTTAAGATGTTATATAGATTTGGTGTTTGAACTTTTCCTGTTACAACATGACGAAGCATTTCACAAATATCACCAATATGACCTTTATACTCTTCTGGACTCTCTTTATACATCTTAACCGTTGGAGCATATCCACTTTCTTCCGCTAACACCTTAATCTTTTCATACCATTCCTCTTGGCTATCTTGTGTTGAAAAACGCATCATATATTCTTCTAGCAATGGAATATCAATTTCTTCTTTCTTTATTTCTTGATAAGGATTTTCTTCTTGATAAAACAACTCATCAAATATATAAAACGATTCTTTCTTGACATCTTGATAAGTAGCAATATCCTTTCTTGGACGTTTTCCATCTCGTTCAATATCAAGGAAAGCAATCAAACGTTCTTTTTCTTTTTTCATAATATCCGCAAAAGAAACATCATATTTTTCATAATACTCCAAAGACTCTTGATAAAGGGCTTCTGCCGATAATCTTGAAAAATAAGTCCTACAAATATTATTTAACTTTTCCATATCAAAAAGCGTTCCACCAGTAGGCATCTTCTTAAAAGAAAACGTAAAGTCCGCAATGGTTTTATCTTTATTTTGTAAATACCACTCTTCAAAATTGGTGTTAGCAAGGGTTGCTAAATAAAGACGTACCCCTTCTACAGGAATTCCTGCTTGTTGATAATAATCTACAGAAAACTCCGGATCTTTTCTTTTGCTAAGTTTTCTTATCTTGCCATCTTCTTTTTTGGTTAATGGCGCAATATGAGCATATTTACAAGGCTTAAAACCTAATAATTGATTCAACTGTAAATGTTTCGGAAAGCTTGGCACCCATTCATCTCCACGAATCACATGAGTCGTTCTCATTAAATGATCATCTACAACATGCGCAAAGTGATAAGTTGGAATACCATCCTTCTTTAAAATAACTTCATCGATCACATTCTCAGGTAAAGTAATATCTCCCTTAATTAAGTCATGCAACACGATTTCCTTATGCATATCACCAGGAGACTTCATTCGAATGACATAAGGATCATGATTTTTCAAATGTTCTTGTACTTCTTCCAAAGATAAATTACGATCCACCGCATAATGACCATAGATCCCAATCATCTCTTTCCGTAATTCTTGCCCTTCACGGATTTCACTGATTTCTTCTTCCGTCATAAAGCAAGGATAAGCTTTTCCTTCTTCAACTAATCGTTTCGCATAAGCTTGATAAATTTCTTTGCGTTCACTCTGAAGATAAGGTCCATATGCTCCACCCTTTGAATAACCTTCATCATAAGAAATTTGGAAATGTTCTAGGGCATTTAAAATAAGTTCTTTTGCTCCCTCAACTTCTCTTTTACTATCGGTATCTTCTATTCGAAGATAAAAAACTCCATTTGACTGTTTTGCTAAGCTAGAACTAATAAAAGCTCCATAAAGATTTCCAATATGCATAAATCCTGTTGGCGAGGGTCCAAACCGAGTAACAAAAGCTCCTTCTTTTAACTCTCTTACCGGATATTTTTCCTCTAACTCCTCTGGTGTCACTAAAATATTAGGAAATAATAACTCTGCTAACTCTTTATTCATAATAGCCTCCATTCTTGTCCACTATGATCTTACTTCATGAAAATAAAACCCTTATCAAATAAGGGAATGTAATCCATCAGACATCATATTAATAATATAGCATGACTAAATACAGTTATATTGTATTACAAAAAAATAGATATGACAACCAAAAGTAAGAAAAACATTTTTATATTGTTATAATTTTTCCCATTCTTTCGAATGCTAAATTATATTTCAACGCTTTTACTTTCCTTATATTTTTTTGACATTTTTGCCAAAGCTTCTGTATTAATAATATTATACACTTCGTTATATATGGATAACAATTCTTCCTCGGGAAGTTCAGTAATTTTCCTATCTAGTTGCGCTTGCTCTATTTTTATTGGTATTTCTATTCGAATATATGACTTTTTAGCTAAGCCCAATTGTTTCCAATCCTTTATTAGTTTTCTTTTATAACTATCATATTATGTCGTTAATTTTAAAATATGAAAATTTCTATTATCTTCTTCGACGATTAATCCTCGTCCATCATCTAAAATAAGACAAGGTCTTCGTTGTAATTTAACATTAATATCATTATTATCATCAATTGCCAAGATTGGAATTGTTACTAACCAAATTTCACCGATTTTAGCCTGCATACTATACCCTCCTACGTTTTAAATCTTTTTCTGTTAATCCTAGGGTTTTTAATATTGAATTATCATATTTTCTATTCTTATCACTTTCCATATTCTGCTTATGGACTTTTACATTTTTTAAACTCTGCCTATATTCTTTGAGAGTAAGTCCCAACATAGATGCACAATCTTTTTCTTCTTCAATAAATTTTTGTTGATCTAGCATAAAACTCACTCCTTCCTTTGGTATAAGAACTATTTTTAGTAAGATATTATAACAACGTAGTATTTTTGTCAAAAGCAATACCTGTTCTCTATCTTATATGCTTATTCTACAACAGTGTGTTTCATAAATTCAAGTGTCTTCATAATTATTTTATACATTTTTTCATATTTTTACCAATTTAAGATAAACTTTTTCTTTGTTTTTAAAATAATAATAAAAATGCATAATAAAACCCTTATCAAGTAAGGGATAATATCTATTTGGCTGCCCCAGTTAGATTCGAACTAACGCATGATGCGGTCAGAGCGCATTGCCTTACCACTTGGCTATGGGGCAATCTACGTGTACATCATAGCACACATTTATTTTCTTTTCAAGAAAGAAGAGCCTATTTAAAAGCTCTTTTCCATCGAAATCGAAAAAAATCTTTAAAAGCCGCTCGTTTATCACAATAAGTAATCAACCAGCCACTTCGATATCTTGGTGGCCTTGTCAAAGGAAACATATGACTTCTAATATCATCGGTAATTTCTTTATCTTCCAACTCTGGAAAATATTTCACATAATTTTCTGCCGCATCATATCCATGAGAAGTACTATGTGGCTCCTTCCATTTCTTTTGCTTAATTTCTTTATAATAAGCTTCTTCTAAAGGACTATCTTCCTGTGGTTCCTTCCAAAGATAAGGAGTAAAATCATGAAGAAGTCCCGCAATCGCACACTTTCTTGAATCAAAAGTTTTCCAATGATAAGAAATAACAAAAGCTTCATAACTTACTAATACCGAATGTTCAAAAACATTACTATGACGATGTTGTGGAAAATAGACTCTTTTCTGAAACTCTTTGCTCTCAATCACAGGTTTTACAATCCCATACCATTCTTCAAAGTACAGATCCCCTGTCATTTTCTTAATCTCTTCTTTACTCATCTTCTACTTCCTTCATCCTTTACTACATATACTTCTGCATCGATTTCATCATTTGATTTACTTGCTTCTGACTTGGTTTTCTTCCCATTTGAGTCATCAACGCCTTAATCATCTCTTCATTGATCGGTGGATTTTTCTTCATATATTTTTTCGTAATATGCCGTGAGATTAAAAAGCCCACCACAATTCCGATAATAAGACCTACAACAACTAATAAAATATCATGTAACATACATTCATCTCCTCACTAGTATTTTACTAGAAAAGATTCTTTTATACAAGTAATTTTCGCATTTCCAAAAAGAAATAATCTTGATTTTTAAAGTCACATACAAAATAATGATTATTCAAAGTATTCAACTGTTCTAAGAAAAAGCAATCATAATAATTCGTTTTTACTTTCAAAAAAGCCCTTTTTACTTCTAAAGAACTAATCTCATCATGAGCAGGATTATTATAATAATGAATATTATCTCTTTTACTATAAGGAATACTCTGATGATACTTTAAAAAGAAATATTGATCGATCTTTTCTTTATCTTGTTTTTTCACAATTTGTCGAAAAAGACTATATCCATACTGTATTTCTTCTTTTTTTAAATAATAAATTTGTTTAAATATCTGATAGAGCAGCGTTGGTTTGGTAAGATATAATTGTTTAAATTCATCTTTTACTTCAAAAATAAAAAATTCTCTCATTTGTATCACCAAAAATACTATAACAAGAGAATAAAATATATTTTGTCGAATTATCTTATTTTAATAATTGTTCCATGCGATCGGCTACCTGCTCTTTGGTAAAACCATACTCTTCATCTAGTTGTTCGACACTACCACTTTTTCCAAAGCAATCAATGGTAAAGAGGTAATCACGATTATGAACAAATTCAAACCAAGAATAAGAGGATGATTTTTCCAAGACGAATTTTTTAATGCCCACAGGGAATAATTCTTCTTGTTTTTCTTTCTCAAGCTGTCGATATCGTTCCAAAGAAGGAGCACTCACTAAACGAATATCATAGCCCTTTTCGCTCAATAAGTGGACAACTTCTAAGCCAAGAGATACTTCTTCTCCCGTAGCAATTAAAATGCCATCTAGTTTTCGTTCTTCTTTTCGCACAATGTAAGCGCCATCAGAAACCAAAGGAACCGAGGTACTTTCCATAATTGGTACAGCATTTCGTCCTAAGATAATACACGCTGGCTTACTCTGTTGAAAAATAGCTTTATAGGCCCCAATCACTTCATTGGTATCAGCAGGTCGAAAAACATCTAAATTTGGTGTTGCTCGAAGTCCCACTAACTGTTCTACCGCCTGATGGGTTGGACCATCCATGCCAACGGAAATAGAATCATGGGTAAAGATGTATAAAACAGGAAGATTCATCAAACAACTAAGTCTTAAAGCTGGTTTTAAATAATCACTAAAAGTCAAATAAGTGGAAACATAAGGCCGATATCCGGATAAAGCAAAACCATTGGCAAGACAAGCCATTGCAAATTCTCTTACCCCAAATAAAATATTTCTTCCTTCATATTGATCTTTTTGAAAATTCGCATCATCAACAAGAGTTGTCATCGTCGAACTAGCTAAGTCTGCCGCTCCTCCAAGAATAAGAGGACTACTCTTAGCAAAAGAATTTAAAATTTTACTGCTCGCTACTCGTAACGATTCTTTGTTATCTTCTGGTTTTTCATAATCCATGGTTGTAAGTTCTATGGTTTTTTCTTTTTGTAAGAATTGTTGCAACAAATCTTTTTCTTCCTCGGTTAATTGTTCCACTTTCTCTTGCCATTCTTGATATAATGTTCCATTCCGCTCTTGAATCATAGCTTGAAATTCTTCTAAAACATCATTTGAAATAGTAAAAGGAATATCTCTCACATTCATCGCTTTTTTAATACTACTAACATCATCTAAGGTTAATTTACGACCATGAATGGTATTTTTTCCAGCATCATGGGCATATTTACCAATCGTTGTTTTCACTTGAATTAAAGTAGGTTTACTATTACTCTTAGCCTTTTCAATGGCTTTATCAACGCTACTAACATCATCACTTGTAACAATAACCTCCCAATTCATCGCTTGAAAGCGTGTTTCTATGTTATCAGGAAAAGTAAGAGAAGTATCACTATCCAAAGAAACATGATTGGAATCATATAGCACAATAAGATTATTTAATTGATAAAGACCTGCTAGAGAAGCTGCTTCATAACTAACCCCTTCCATCAAATCTCCATCGCCGCAAAGACAGTACACACGATAAGAAACGAGATCTTTTACCGTTTGATTTAGAAGGGTTTCACTATGTTTTTCTGCCATAGCCATTCCAACCGCCATCGCAAATCCTTGTCCCAGTGGACCAGTAGAAGCATCCACTCCCGGCGTGATACCATATTCTGGATGACCTGGAGTAAGAGAACCTAACTGCCGAAATTTTTTTAATTCTTCCAAATCAAGCGGAAATCCTGCCATATGAAGAACTGCATATAACAAAGCCGAACCATGTCCAGAACTCATGACAAAACGATCGCGATTAAAAAAATCACTATGATCTTTATCAAACCGTAAATGATGAGCATATAAGGTATAAAGAATAGGCGCCGCTCCTAAGACAATTCCTGGATGACCACTCCCCGCCTCATAAATCATATCAAGCCCCAAAGCCCGAATCTGATCCACAATCCGCTCTTCATTCTTCTCCGTATCACTAGACTTACTAAACGATAACATAAAATCATCTCCTAATTTCTTTGTAGTTCTATCATATCATATTTTAAAGCTTTGTCAAAGAAGACAAGCAACAAAAATTCTACAGAAAAAAAGAGCCAAAGCTCTCAAATTTTCTTTCCTACTACAATGAGATAAGAACCAACCGGATCAAAATAACAAGTTTGCAAGACAAGCACTTCATCATAAGGACTAACTCCTACTAAAGTATTATAAAGAGATTGTTCTTTTAACCATGCAAGATGCCTAGCATAAGCTTCCTCAGTAAAATTCAAATTCACATGTTGATAATCTTCCGTGGCAATATAAACCGAAAAAATTTGATAACGATAAAGATGTTCGTCAGTTTGAAAAAAAATCATATCATGTTCCGAATAATAATTTGGATCCACATAATTTTCTAAAAGATGAAACTCCGTTTCCACTGTCTCTGAATTGTGACCATAAAGAATAATTTTTCGATCATCTACTTTGTTTCGGTAGTCTAAAAATACACTTCCTAAGCTACTACGTGTTTTATCCGGCAAATGATTTAAATAATATTCGTTATCATCACTTTGCAAAACAGGCACTACCAAATTCGTATTTGGTATTTGCAATACTCCTACAACATCTTCATTATGATAAGCTTCTCGATAGGCCAACACTTGTTCCCCATTGGAAATGTCTTCTTGTACTTCCTCTTCGGAAAGAATAATGGAATCAGCAATCGCACTTTTCTCCTCCTCTATTTTCTCCCCATAAGAAGAAAAAGAGTTCGGAAAGGCAACAATAACCCCAAGCAATAAAACAAGAGAAATTCCCAAAAGAATAATTTTCTTATTTTTCATTTTCTTCATCCCTTTTTATAAATGGAAAGAACTCCAACATTGGAATTCTTCTTAGTGTCTTTTTAAAATTGTGAAATTTACCGTTCCCATAATAGCAAAGGCAACAACAAGAATCAAAATAGCATCCCGATCAGAGATAGATA
>CALVJC010000096.1 GCA_944331945.1 uncultured Bacilli bacterium | reverse complement strand
TTTTTCGAAATAATCAAGCATTGGTTTGATATAAGGATAGCAATCACTCTCGCCTTCCCAAAGATCAAAATCTGTATCAAGACGGCGATAAACACTCTTGATATCATCAATTGATATTTTTCGAATTTTCTCCCACAAAGCAACATAACCAGGATTTCCTTTTTCAAGTTCGGCCGTAATAGTTCGTACTTCTTCCATAATTTCTTCATTTTCTTTGGCTTTACTACTAGCTACTGGATAAATTTCTTCCAAATCTTCAGCTGTAATAGGAAGCGGATCCCACTCTTTTTCCTCTTCACCACTAAAATAGTTTAAATTAGGATAACGAACCCGAATCTCATAAATCACCATTCCAGATTGTCTTCCAATATCTCCGAAATGAACATCACTAATCACTTGACACCCTAAATGACGAGCTAACCGTTTTAATGCCTCCCCAATGTTAGCAGATCTTAAATGTCCCACATGAAGAGTTTTGGCAACATTCGCTCCCCCATAATCCAAAAAAATTTTTCTTTTTGAGACATGATCATAAGATAACTCTTTTTCTTGAAACAAGCGATTCATCGACTCTAAAAGAAATTCATCCTTCAAAGTCAAATTAATAAACCCAACACCTGCTACAGAAACCGAAGAAAAATAGTCTGTCTTTTCAATAAGAGATACCATAATATTCGCAATCTCATTAGGACTCTTATGCATCACTTTCGCTAACTTCATCGCATCATTAATTTGATAATCGCCCAAATCACTTCGATTACTCCGTAACAATTTTACTTCCGTAAGAGGAATCCCCCCCTCTTGTAACACCTTTAATAAATCCTGTTCTACTTCTTTTAATATACTCATAACCTCATCTCCATTCTACTTGATAACAATGGTCAAAAGAATTACCTTCAATTCGATAACAAACTTCAAAAAAGTTTTCTTTGACAACAATTTTTTTCGTCTCTAAACCAATAGTTCCTGTTTTTCTTAAATCTTTCAAATAAACTTCAAATCGAGAATTCTTTTTGCCAAATTTATAACTTAAAATAGCTTCAACAGTTTCTCTTAACAAAATTTTTTCTTTCAAAAAAATAGTAATTTTCGTTTTCTCATTTTCTTTAAAAACCAAACGCTTTGCTTCTTCATCATAAATACCTTTTAAATCAAAAACCAAATTCTGATCTTCATTGGTAAGCTTTGTATGAATTTCTACTCGCACATATATCACTTCACTTTTCTTCTAACGATTATAACAAAAACTAAGAAAAGAAACAAGAAAACTTCTTTTGGATCAAGCAAAGTATATCATGTCATTCGCTTCTCGTAAATAGTTTCAATTTCTGATTATGATTTTTCTATTTCTGGAAAAACTAACATCAGGTGGTATTCATGAAAAAATTCAAAAAGTTTTTAAAATGGTTTTTTATTATTGTGATAGTTGCTATTATTTTGCACGCTGGAATGTATCTTTATGCTTATATTACGCCCAAATTGCAAATAAAAAGTGCCAACAGCTTCACTATGTTTGATAAAGATAACAATGTTTTCTTCCAGGGAAGTGGTAATCAAGAATGGATTGAATTAGATCGCATTTCTCCCTATTTGATTGAGGCCACAATTAATACAGAAGATAAAAACTTTTATAAACATAAAGGGTTTGATTATTTAAGAATCTTAAAGGCAATGTATATTAATATAACTTCTGGTTCAACCGTACAAGGTGCCAGTACCATTACTCAGCAGTATGCGAAAAACTTATTTCTCGATTTTGACAAAACTTGGGCTAGAAAATGGGATGAAATGTGGTACACCATCGAAATTGAAACGCATTACAGCAAAGATGAAATTCTAGAAGGTTACTTAAATACAATAAATTATGGTCACGGAATGTATGGCATTGAAAATGCGAGTCAATTTTATTTTAATAAGAGTGCTAGTGATTTAACTCTGGCGGAAGCTGCAATGTTAACTGGAATTCCCAAATCACCTAGTAATTATTCTCCTTTAGTCAATGAAGAAAAAGCCAAAGAACGACAAGAATTAATTTTAAAGAACATGCGTAACGATAATATTATCACCGAAGAAGAATACCAAAATGCTTTAAATGAAGAACTGACTTATATTGGAGAAAAAAGTGAAAACAATCTGACAACGGTCATGTATTATCAAGATGCTGTTTTAAAAGAACTGCAAGAAATCAAAGAAATTCCTAGTACCTTTTTAGAAACGGGTGGTCTTAGAATTTACACCAATTTAGATCTAGACATGCAAACAAAACTAGAAGAAAATATCAAAGAAACAATGCCTGATAGTGAACTCGAAGTTGCAACCATGATGATGGATCCAGAAACAGGAAAGATCTTTGCTCTTGCCGGTGGAAAAAATTATACAACGTCTGAATTTAATCGAGCAATATCAGCTAGAAGACAAGTAGGTTCTACCATGAAACCAATTCTTTATTATGCTGCTTTAGAAAATGGTTTTACGGCTTCAACAACATTTACAAGTCAAGAAACAACATTCACCTTTGCCAATCAACAAACTTATTCTCCCCAAAACTATAATCAAAAATATGGCAACAAACCAATTTCCATGGCCACCGCTATCGCTTATTCAGAAAATATCTATGCTGTCAAAACCCATATGTTTTTAGGAGAGGAAACTTTAGTAAATATGGCAAAACGTCTTGGTATTACCTCTGAATTAGACGAGGTGCCTTCTCTTGCCCTTGGAACCAGTGAAATCAGTATGAGTGAAATGGTAGGAGCCTATGCTGCCTTTGCCAATGAAGGATATAAAGTAAAACCCCATTTAATTCAAAAAGTTATTGACAATGAAGGAAATGTCTTATATGAAGCGGACGAAGAAAAAGATGCTATTTTAAATTCTAGCCTAACCTTCATTCTAAGTAATTTATTAACCGGAACTTACGATGCCACTTTTATCGATTATAATTATCCAACCGCCGTAAACCTTGCTTCGAGAATGACACACACTTATGCCTTAAAAAGTGGAACAACAAACACCGATAACTGGTATATTGGATATAACAAAGATGTTGTGACTGCAGTATGGTGTGGCTATGATGATAACCGAGACTTGAATTCCAGTGAATACAAATATGCTCAAAATATTTGGTTGGCAAATATGGAAGATTATATGGAAGGAAAAGAAGACGCATGGTACGAACAACCAGATAATGTCGTTGGAGTCCTAGTAAACCCTATTTCTGGAAAACCTGCCACCGATCAAGATGAAAAAAAGAAATTAATGTATTATGTGAAAGGAACAGAACCAACCGCAAGCGATCCCGTATTTGATGAAATGCTAGAAGAAGATATTGCATCATAATTTAAAAGATAGAACATATAGTATAGGGAAAGGACTGATATCATGAATCAAAGTGGATTTTCTATTCCTTCCCAGAGTACCGCACCACCCTATCAAAATTTTTTTCCACAGAATACAATGCCAAACAACAACCAAAATAACTTCAATCCTATGCAACTAGATGCTAGTTATGCCGAAAACATTTTAACATTAAACGTTGGAAAATTTGCCAATTTCTATATGTCTTTTTCAGATTCTTTAGAATGGCGCGATCGCGTATTTTCTGGGATCATCGAAGCAGCAGGAAGAGACTATGTCGTCATAAGAGAACAAAATTCCAATACAAGATTTCTTCTCTGGACCGTATATCTAAATTATGTGGAATTTAATGAACAAATTAATGTGAAAGAAATACAAGGATAGAATTGTAACATCCTTTTTTCTTTGCTATAATATTCTTAATAGAGGTGGTTAGATGATATTATATATTATAATTGGAGCAATCCTATTTCTTTTTCTTTTTATTTTTGCCATGATCTTAATTTCTTATAAAAACAAATATTCTTTTCTATACATAAAGCTAAAAGAAGCAGATAACAACCTAGACATTCTTCTTCAAAAAAAAGAAGAGCTTTTATTAAAAATTATTCCCTTCTTAGAAGAATTGGATCGAAAAGAAGATTTGCCAGACCTAATCAAATTAAAATCAAAAAAACTAGATCATTATCAACTCTATAAAGAATTAGAAAAAAGTTATAAAGAATTAGTCGATATTATGGAAACTTATGAATCAAAATTAAATAATAAAGAATTAAGTAATTATATTGATAAATTAAATGATAATGAAAACGACTTACGAGCCGCTTTAAGATACTATAATGATAGCGCTACAGAAATTAATCATTTAATTCATCACTTTCCATCAAATATCTTAAAAGTAATCAATCATTATGAAAATATTGAATTATATAACTTTAAAAAACAAGAACGATTTGAATTATTAAATGAACAGTAAAATAACTCAAGGAGCAATACCTTGAGTTATTTTAATTCCCACTTTATTGGTTCCATTCCCTTTGAGATTAAAAATTGATTGGTTTTCGAAAAGGGCTTGCTGCCAAAAAAACCTTGATAAGCAGATAAAGGAGAAGGATGGGCAGATTCTACAATATAATGAATCGGATTGGTAATTAGTTTTTTCTTAGCTCTTGCATACCCACCCCATAAAATAAAGACAATAGGGGTTGTTTTTTGATTGAGTATTTCAATCACTCGATCAGTAAAGGTTTCCCATCCACGACCACGATGAGAAGCCGCCTTGTCTTTTTCCACAGTTAATACACTGTTCAAAAGTAAAACACCTTGTTCTGTCCATGGAGTAAGATTCGAAGTAGTTGGAATCAAACAGCCAATATCCTCGTGCATTTCTTTAAAAATATTAACAAGAGAAGGTGGCTTTGGAACACCATTTTGTACAGAAAAAGAAAGTCCATGTGCCTGATTTTCACCATGATAAGGATCTTGTCCTAAGATAACAACCTTTACTTTTTCATAAGGAGTCTGCCGAAACGCATTAAAAATCTCATTTTTCTTTGGATAGATCACTTTATGATCATACTCCGTTTCCACAAAAGAAAGTAAATCTTGAAAATATGACTTATCATACTCTTTTTCTAAATAAAAATCCCAATCATTTCCTATCATAATAAACCTCCACTACTTATGATATTTTTCATTATTATTTATTTTATAAGCTCGATACAATTGTTCTAAGAAAAGAACCCGAAACAATTGATGAGGAAAAGTCATCGAAGAAAAACTAAGTGACATTTGCGAACGCTTTAAGACCGAAGAGGAAAGTCCATAACTTCCTCCTATCACAAAGCAAAGATTTTTTCCTTGCATTTCTAACTGGTCAAGAGTTTTTGCAAAAGAAAGAGAATCAAGTTGTTTTCCTTCAATCGCAAGCGTAATAACATAATCTCTTTCATCAATATGTTTTAAAAGTTCTTCCCCTTCCTTCTCTTTTACTTTTTCAATATCGTCATAAGAACAATCGGCAACTTCTATCATTCTTAACTTTGTATATTTAGAAAGCCTTTTTTCATATTCTGCTACCGCATCTTGAAAATATTTTTCTTTTAATTTGCCTACACACAATAATTTAATCATACTTCTAACAATTCACTCGCTTCCTCTTGTTTCGCAATTAACAAAATCGGTTGATATTTCGTTTCTTTTAATTTATTAAAAGTAGTCGTATAAGCTAACTCTTCTGTATTATTATGTTCACTAAGATGTGCTAAGACAACATATTTTGTACGATTACCTACTAATTCTTGCAGATACTCCCCTGTTGTTTCATTCGATAAATGGCCCCTATCACTAAGAATACGTTGCTTAATCACATAAGGATATGGTCCATCCATTAACATCTTTTCATCATGATTACTTTCTATATAATAAATTTCTTTATTTTTTAATAACTTCAAATATTTACGGTTTAAATAACCCGTATCAGTAATATAAACCAGACTATGATCAAAATACGAAAAAAGAAATCCCACACTGCCTGGAGCATCATGCGAAGTATGAATCAAATTTAAAGAAATATCCGCAAGATGCATCTCATCTTGATAAAATTCAATTCTCTCGATTGGTAAAACAGCTTTTACTTCCGGGTACATTTCTTCTCGTATATATATTTTAAAGGTACTATGTTTCACTAAAACAGCAAGACCAGAAATATGATCGCGATGGGTATGGGTCAACAAAAGAAATGATATATCAGATAAAGACATCTCCATCAAATCAAGTTCTTTTAATAAACGATGATAAGAAATGCCAATATCAATAAGAAAAGAAGTGGCTCCACATGTTACAAAAGAACAATTACCCTTGGAACCACTTGCTAATACTTTAAATTCCATTAGAATAAACTCATTGGATTCATCGAAGAAGATCCTCTACTATATGGATATCCTCTCCATAAACCAAAGTGTACATGAACTCCTGTTGCAAATCCTGACTGACCCATTGCTCCAATCGTATCTCCAATGGATACTTCTTGTCCCACGCTAACATAACGAGCAGATAAATGTGCATAAATCGTATAATATCCATTATTATGATTAATTACAATGTACTCTCCATTATCATATTTATAAGAAGAAGCAACAACGATACCATTATTGGAAGCATAAATTGGTGAACCATATCCAGCTCCCGCAATATCCATTCCATCATGTAACGTTCCCCAACGATAACCATAAGTACTACTAATATAGTAAGGCGTTCTCGTTGGCCATAACCAATAACCTTCTACTTTCGTATTACTACTTAAACTACTATCTGTACCTCCACCTGAATAACGTTGTTTTGTACCTTTAACAATAATTCTCTTGGTAGGTTCAGTAATAACTTGAGTTGCCGAATGATCGATCGTTGCATTTTCTACCTGACCATTTACTTTTTCTACTTTAGAAGTAACCAACTGAGAACCATTAACTCCTTCTTGTATGGTTTCTTCATAAGTCGTATATTGTGTATTATCATATCTTGTTTCTGTTTCATAAGGAATATCTTGCAAAGCAACCTGATGCTCAACCTCAATTAAACGAAATTGCGGTTGAATAATACTAATATTAACATTTTGTCCTTCATACAAAAGACTATTCGCATCAGTAAACTCTGGATTTGCTATCAAGAATTCTTCATTACTTAACCGATTATTAAAGGAAACATCACTAATCGTATCTCCTTTTTGAACCGTATATTGTTGCTGTTCATCCAAAGTACCATATAAAAGATATTTACTTAAATCCGTACTATCTTCATAAATCGTTTCATCGGAAGGAATATTCTTTTCTTTTACCGTCACTTTATTTTCAATATAAATATTTTCTATAATAGATCCGGTACTACCACTAGCAATCTCCGCTTGTTCATTATTGATATATTTATCATAGCGATCACTTCCTGTCAAAGCTCGAATCGTAGTATCCATTGCTTCTTCAAAAACAGCTTGATCTAAAACATAAATCGTTTGATCCTTTCCTTCCACCGTTTCCCCTTGCTCATTTGTCGTATCAATACCAGTAATCGTAATTTCATAACCTTTAATCGTAAATGGTTCTATATCTTTAATTTTTTCATAAATTTCTTGCGTCGTCGAAATATTTTCATTATAAGTAATATCTTTTACAATCTTTAAATCTTCAGGAGCATACACTTTATCTACCTGATATTGCTCTCTTAATATTTGCTGTTCATTATCAATATATTGATCCAAAGCCGTAGCATCTTCCACTAACCCAATTGATTTTCCTGCTAAATAAACGCGATAAACATTTCTCGGCTCTAAAGCCTTGGTAACAGGAGCAATAAATAAAATGATAAGACTTATAATAGCCGCCATTGAAATCATGAGAACATTTTTTAAATTCATTCTATTCCTCCTCTTGTTCTCTTGTCATGTTCAAAAACGTTGATGTATCTTTTTTAAACAATAATGAAATTGTCGCTTGAGGTCCATTTCTATGTTTTGCAATAATAAATTCACTCATACTATTCGCATCTTTTTTAGCTTCTTTCGTATAATAATCTTCTCGATATAAGAAACCAACTAAATCCGCATCTTGTTCAATCGAACCAGATTCCCGTAAGTCAGAAAGCATTGGTCTTTTATCTTCTCTTCCTTCTACACTACGAGATAGTTGAGCCAATGCGATAACGGGAATATGTAATTCCATCGCTAGAGTCTTCAAACTACGAGAAATATCTGCTACTTCCTGTTGTCGATTCGTTCCGTAATTTTTTCCTCCTGATATTAATTGTAAATAATCGATAATCACTAAGTCAAGCCCATCGCTAGAAGAAGATAAACGCCGACACTTAGCTCTAATTTCTCCAATACTAATACCTGGCGTATCATCAATATATAAGTTTGCTTGACTTAATTGACTGGCCGCTTCATTGAATCGTTTCCAATCCGTATTAAGCATCCGTCCTGTTCTTAATTTATAACCTTCGATTTGACCTAAAGAAGATAAAATACGACTAGCTAACTGCTCGGCACCCATTTCAAGGTTAAACACCGCCACCGTTTTTTCACTATGAGTCGTAACATAAGTAGCTAAATTCAAAGCAAAAGCAGTTTTACCCATACCAGGACGCGCAGCAATGATAATTAACTCATTCTCATGAAGTCCAGCCGTTAATTTATCAAAATCATACCAACCAGTAGCAATTCCTGTAATTTCACCTTTTAAATCTGCTAACTTTTCTAAATCTGCTTGCGCTTTAACAAGAACATCTTGAATACTTTTAAATTCACTGGCCTTACGATTTTTCGCTATCGTTAAGATTTTCTTCTCTGCAGAGTCTAAAATTTCATTCACACTGTCTTGCCCATTATAACCAGAAGTAGCAATATCAGTAGCAGTCTCAATTAATCTTCTTAAAAGCGAACTATCTAAAACTTCTTTAATATAATATTCCACATTCGCTGCAGTCGGTACAAATTGAATGACCTCTGTTAAATAAGTAACTCCCCCAACTTCATTTAACCAATTTTGCTTTGTAAGCTCGCTGGTTACCGTCGTCAAATCCACTGGTATCTTCTCTTCCACTAAATTCTGTAAAGCTTTAAAAATCTTTGCATGTTTATTATCAAAGAAATCCGTATCATTTAAACTTTCTACAGCAGTTTCAAGAGCATTTACCGATAAGAAACAAGCACCTAAAACACTCTCTTCTGCTTCTAAATTATGTGGTAATTGCTTTAAGGCCATTTCTTATCCCCCCCTACTTCACTAAATGTACTTTTACTTTCGCTAAAACCCCTTTATACAATTCTATCATAATTGTGTGAAAACCTAAAGTAGCAAGTGAACTTTCCATCTGAATCGCACTCTTCTCTAGTTGATATCCTGCCTTAGATAAAGCTTCTTTTATTTGCTTAATACTAACACTTCCAAAAACTTTATCTTGTTCTCCTGTCTTTACCGTAAAAGTTAAAACTTCTTTTTCAAGTTTTTCTTTTAAAGCAAGAGCCTCTTTTTTCTTTTTTTCTTCCAAAAGGGCCTGATTTTTCTTTTCTTCCTCTAATTTTGCTAAATTAGAGCCACTAGCAATCACCGCATACCCTTTTTTAATTAAAAAGTTTTCAGCATATCCATCTTTAACTTCTTTTATTTGCCCCTTTTTTCCTTGATTTTTTAAATCTTTTAAAAAAATGACTTTCATTCTATTCCTCCTTCTTCAGAATTTGTAAAAGCTTTTGTTCTGCTTTACTAATAGAACTATTGGCAATGCGACAGGCACCACCCATTTGATCACCACCGCCACCTAACTTTTCTAAAATATTCGAAACATGGTATTTTCCAAGACTTCTTCCACTAATATAAACATCTTTATCATTAATTTTTCCAATTACAAACGATAATTCAATATTATTAAAGAATAAAAGACTATCTGCCGTCTTAGCAAGATCCTCTTTCCGATATATAGTATAAGGACTTCCCTTAGAAATAGCAATTTTTTCGTTTAAAATATCAACATTTGTAATCATAGTTTGTCTTTCCATATATTCTTTTAAATCTTGTTTTAATAAATATTGTACTTTTTTACTACTTGCTCCCATTAAAGCCAAATAATAAGCACTATAATAAGTATTAGCATTCGTTTTCAAAGTAAAGTTATTAGTATCTAAGACCATCCCTGCTAACACTAATGTAGCATAGTAAGGATCTAACGTAACTTTATAACTCTCAAGTAAATTTGTAATCATTTCGCATGTACTAGAAACCTCATTATCAATAATACGTAAAGAAGCCTCAATCGAAGTATCACCAATATCATGATGATCAAAAATCATGATTTGATCTTCTGAAAATAAATCTAATACTGAAGCACTTTGAACTAAGTCGGTTTTATTTGTATCTAAGATGAGTAACAAATTTCTTTTTTGACGAAGATATAAATGTTCTTCTACTTGATCACTCGTAAGAATTTGAACACAACCCTCTAATTCTTGCAATACTTTTGCAACTCCAAGCTCGTGTCTTTTATCATCAATAATAAGATAACAATTTTTATGTAAACGAGTAAGAAGAAAATACATACCAAGAGAACTTCCTAAAGCATCTAAATCCAAATCCCGATGAGCCATAATAAAAATACTCTTAGCTTGTCGAAAATAACGCTTAATTTCTTTTTTCTTATCTACTATTTTCATAGCTACCTCCTTTTCACTCATATATATTATATAATATTTTTTCTGAAGAATCAAAAAAAGTAAATGATTCTCTCATTTACTTCGTATAAGGTAATAAAGCAATTGCTCTTGCTCTTTTAATTTGTTCAGCAATATAACGTTGATGACGAGCACAATTTCCTGTTACACGTCTTGGAACAATTTTTCCTTTTTCATTAATATATTTTTTTAAAGTATCAACGTCTTTATAGTTAATTTGCTTTCCAGTACACATTAAGCATACTTTCTTCTTCTTACGATAAAATTCTGCCATCTTTTTCCCTCCTTTTTAAAATGGTAAATCATCATCACTAATTTCGATACTAGCACCAAAATCAGCATAGGGATTACTAGAGACATCCGTACCGTTTTGCGTATTTGCACTACCAGAATCACTTGAAAAATCATATGGAGTAGGTTCTTGAGCTGGTGGTGCAAAATTATTGACTGGAATAGAAGAATTATTGCCTGATGCTCCTTTTGGAGTTAAAAATTCCACATTATCTGCTACAACTTCTGTAACATAACGTCTTTGTCCATTTTGATCATCATAACTACGGACTTGAATTCTTCCTTCAACCGCAACTTGAGTTCCTTGATGAACATAATTTTTGACATTTTCAGCTTGTTTTCTCCAAACAACACAATTAATAAAATCTGCTTCTCTTTCACCAGACTGACTCGTAAAATTACGATTAACCGCCAAAGTAAAAGATGCCACAGGTGTATTATTTCCAGTATAACGAAGCTCTGGATCTCTTGTTAATCTCCCTATTAAAAATACTTTATTCATAGTTACCTCTTTTCTTAATCATCAACACGAACGATTAAATGACGCAATAAATTTTCATTGATACGAGCTAAACGATCAAATTCTTTCGTAGCTTCAGGTTCTGCTTCAATTACAAATAAGAAGTAGTAACCATTCTTATATTTTTTTATTTCGTAAGCTAACTCTCTTTGACCCATTGCTTTCTCTTCTACGATTTTTGCCTTATGATCGACTAAAACCTTCTTTAGATTATCAGCTTCTTTTTTGATTGCTGTCTCTTCTAAATCTGGTTTCACGATAAACATAATTTCATACTTGTTCATCTTTCCACCTCCTTCTGGCCATAAGACCTATTTCTAGGTAAGGAGTATTTTAAATACTCGGTTGTATTATAACAAAGAAAAAAAAATATGTCTAGTGAATTTCAAAAAAAATTACTTTCCGATTTTCCTTGCTCTTTTACCCTACATATAATAAACTAAAGATGGAGGTAGTTATGAAAAAAAAGTTATTTTTAGGTGCATTAATAGGAGTAATGCTTCTTAGCGTCACCGGATGCGGAAACAGTGGAACTATCTTAACTTGCACGATGGAAGATAGTTCAGATGGAACAACCATGACACAAGAATGGAACGTTTCTTTTGAAAACGATATTGCAACCAAGATGACTTCTATTACTAAAATAGAGGTAAATGATGAATATGAAGAGCAACTAGATCAAATTGAAGAATCATTAAAAGAAACAGACCTACAACAAACAGAGGGAATGAAGGAATCTTTCGAAAGAGATGGAAACATTCTTACCATGACAGTAGAAGCAGATGTCACTAAAATGACCGAAGAAGAAAAAGATGATTTTGGATTCAGTGATGATGATGACAATAGTTATGACACGGTAAAAGAAAATCTAGAATCAGAAGGTTATACCTGCAAATAAAAAAGGCTCAAATGCCTTTTTTTGTTGTCATTATACATTAAAACGAAAGTGACAAATATCACCATCCTGCATAATATAATCTTTTCCTTCCAATCGAGCCTTACCTGCTTCTTTAACTTTTAATTCACTACCACATTCTATCAAATCTTGATAAGAAATAACTTCCGCTTTAATAAACCCTTTTTCAAAATCCGTATGAATAATACCGGCACACTTTTTCGCATTCATTCCCTTATGAAAAGTCCATGCTCGCACCTCATCTTTTCCAACAGTAAAATAAGTTGCAAGTCCTAACAAATCATAAGTAGCTTTTACTAACGAATCAAGCCCGGAACAAGAAAGCCCCAAAGCTTCTAACATTTCTTTTTTATCTTCCTCATCTAGTTCACTTAACTCTTCCTCTACCTTAGCACATAACACAATCACAGAAGAATTTTCTTTTTTGGCATATTCTTTCACGGCCTTAACATAAGAATTTTCTTCTTTTCCTAAATCATCTTCCGCAATATTAGCAAGATAAATCATTGGTTTCATCGTTAAAAACTGATAAGATTTTAAAGCTTTTTGTTCCTCTTCACTAAACTCTAGTAACCGTAAAGGAATATTTTTTTCTAATGAATCTCTGGCCTTTTCTAAAGCTTCTAATTCTAATAAATCATTTTTATCTTTTGTTGTCCTTGCTTTCTTAGAAATTCTATCTAGTCGATTTTGAATGACTTCTAAATCACTAACTGCTAATTCTAAATTAATCGTTTCAATATCACGAATCGGATCAACACTACCATCAACATGAATAATGTTCCCCTTTTCAAAACAACGAACTACTTCAACAATAGCATCCGTTTCTCGAATATTGGCAAGAAATTTATTTCCTAATCCTTCCCCTTTACTAGCTCCCTTCACAAGACCTGCTATATCCGTAAATTCATAACTAGTTGGAATCACCCGTTCCGGCTGATACATAGAAGCTAATTGATCAAGTCTCTCATCTTTGACATTAACAACTCCAACATTAGGATCAATTGTCGCGAAAGGATAATTCTCTGCTAAGATATGTTGATTCGTAATTGCATTAAATAAAGTACTTTTTCCAACATTTGGTAGTCCTACAATTCCAGCTTTTAAACTCATACTAACACCTCTTTCGATCAGCTATATTATAGCTCAACCATATTACAAAATCAATTTTATTTTCTATTCTCTTTTTTTCGAAAATTTGAAAAATCCACCAAACTCAAACTTGAATTCAGTGGAATTAATAAACATTTCTTACCTATCTATAAAGAAGGAAGAACGCCAGGTCCAAGTGGCAATCCAATCAAATACCAACATACTGTTAAGAAAATCCAAGTGAATGCAATGACTCCAAAGTAAGGCATAACATACCCAATACTATCTCGTATGGAAATTGGTTTCTTTTTATCTGGATTATAAATATTCAAATACCCTATATAAATTGCAAACCCCGCCAAAAGTGGCGTAATACCTGCCGTAATTGAAGTTCCTACTCGCAAAATAAATTGGGCAAATTGGGGAGATAAATTTGATTGCATAAAAGCTGGAACAACAACAGGAGAAAAGATTTCCCACTTAGCAGTAGGAGTTGTAATAAACAAATTAGCAATACCTATAATAATAATGGTAAAGATAATTAACGGTACTCCTGTAAAATTGATGCTTCCTAATAAATTAGCAAAGAAACATCCAATCACCGTTCCAATATTCGTTTGTTTAAAAACAGAAATAAACTGACTGACAACAAATAAAAGAATTAACATCTCTCCCATAGGAAGAAAAGTCTCTTTACAACCTTGAATAAGTTCTTTATCATTCTTAATCGATTTTGCACCGATTCCATAAGCAATTCCCATACCGCAGAACAATAAAGACATCATATAAGTAAAGCCATCTTGAAAATAAGAATTACTTCCAAACAATTGTCCTAAATAAGTATCTTCTGTCATATCAAGCAACATTCCTGAGAAAGGAAGATTTGGAATAAGCATATAGATAAATAAGAAGATGATAATAATACCGGTAATATAAGCGAATTTTAATCCACGTTTTTCTCTTTTTTCTTTTTCAATTTTAATTTGTTCTAACTCTTCTTCATCGATAACTTGCAACTCTTCTGTCTTAACATCTTCTTCTTTTTCTTTCATTTTTCCAACACGAGGCGCTACAATTTTTTCAATCACAAAAGTTCCAATCAAAGGTAATAAAATAGAAAATGCAATAATAATAAACAAATTTGAAGTCAAACTAATGTGCGCTGATTCATCAATTAATCGAGCTGCAGAAGTAGTATAAGGAATAAGATTAACATCTAAAGAACCAACAAAAAGGGAAACCCCATAACCAAAACTAACTCCACAAAAAGCAGTAATAATTCCTAAAAAAGGATGTCGATTATTATATTGATAAATCATAGCAGCAAGTGGAATTAATAAAACATAACCAACTTCATTAATTAAAGAAGAAATAGTCGCTAAAAACAAAATAATAAAGGTTAAAACCCGCTTATCAATTTTACTTAATTTCCTCTTACAAAAAGTATCAAGAAAACCAGTCGCTTTGGCAATACTAACTCCAATTAAAGTAATAATTAACATACCAAGCGGAGCAAAACTTAAAAAATCTCTTAAAGCATTACTAAATATATATTTCATGCCATCAAAGCTCAACATGTTGTTAACGGTTACTAACGTAGAATTTAACTCATATGTTTGAGTATTTACTTCACTATAAGTTCCTTGCATCTGCAAACCAGATAAAATTGCACTAAGAATAATGACAAAGATGGTTAAGAACAAAAAAACAGTAATTGGATGAAAATGAAATTTTTTCAATCTCAGTTTTTTCTTTTCTTTCATATTATACCTCTTTCATTAATATTTTCTTTATTTTCTTATTAAATTCTATGCGAGGAATAAAAATCATTCGTCCACATCCACAGCATTTAATTTTAATATCTGCGCCCAGACGAACAATTTCCCATTCATTACTACCACAAGGATGTTTTTTCTTCATAATAACATGACTTCCTAAAGTATATTCTTTATTTTCCATGTCGCACCTCAATTTGTGGATAAGGAATCTCAATTCCCGCTTCCTCCAAAGCTAATTTTAAATCTTTTCGCATTTTTCTTTCTATTTCAAAATCTTTTGTTGCTTTTACTTTTCCAGCAATGCGATAGATAACAGCAGAATCATCTAAATTCTCAATTCCCCATAACTCTATTTTTCCTTTTAAATCAGGATAAGTTGCATTCATTTTCTCAATGCATTTTCGAAGTGTTGCTTCTACTAACTCAGTATCAGCATCATAACTAACTGAAAGATCCACTTCTGCCAAAGAAGCATTCAAACTATAATTAATAATTTCAGTGATAGAATGATTAGAAAGAATCATTTCAGCTCCTTTATAATCTCGAATTCGTGTTGTACGAAGCCCAATAGAAACAACATCTCCTCGAAAACCATTAATAGAAACATTATCTCCCACTTCAAATTGTTCATCAATTAAAATGGAAATACCTGCTAAAAAATCCTTAGCAATATCTTGAAAAGCAAGGGATAAAACTGCTACTCCAATTCCAAGACCAGCAAAAAGACTTGAAACATCAACGTGATAAGAAGAAAGAACAAATAAGAATGTAATAATAATGATAAGATATTTAATAATGTTATTGATAATACTTTTTGAAGTCTCAATTCTCTTCTTATTTCTCGTACTCATTTCCTTCTTAGTCAAAGAACGATTAATAAAATAAGTAATAATCTTATAAGTAAAACATCCAAGTGCCACATAAATAATAGGTCTTAAAATGTATTGAAAAATTTCAGTTTCAAAAAATTCTGTCAAAAATACCACACCTTTACTGATCTAAATTCATGATCTCAAGAATTCGTGTCAAATCATTAGCATTCGTAAATTTAATTTCTATTTTATTATTTTTAATTTTTACCTTTGTACCTAATTTTTCACAAAGATTATCTGCCACATAATCAAATTCACTATGTTCTCTTTTGGTTCTTGAAACTTCTTTTTTTCGATGAAATTCCAAAGGAGATGATGTTAATTCTTCTAATTTTCGGACACTAATTCCATCATTGACCACTTTTTCTGCTAACTCTAAAATTTGCTTTCTATCATTTAATTTACTCAAAATACGAGCATGTCCCATCGTAAGTTGACCCGTCGTAATATAATCTTTTACCTCTTCTGGAAGTTGCAAAAGACCTAACATATTCGTAATATGACTACGACTCTTTCCTACTTTTTTAGCTAACTCTTCTTGCGTTAAATTAAGAGTCTGTTGTAATTTTTGATAAGCCATTGCTTCTTCTAAAGCAGATAAATCTTCTCTTTGTAAATTTTCAAGAAGAGCAATTTCCATCATTTCTTCATCGGTAAAATTTTTGATAATTGCAGGAATAGTCTCTAATCCTGCCAAACGACTAGCCTTTACTCTTCTTTCCCCAGCAATTATTTCATACCCTTTCACACTTTTCTTAGCAATAATTGGTTGAAAAACCCCATGCTCTTTAATAGAAGCAGCAAGTTCTTGCAAAGCCTCATCATCAAAATTTTTTCGAGGTTGATAAGGATTACTTCGTAACTCATCTAATTTTATATTCACAATACTTTCTTTAGGAGTACTATCAATAATTCTTTCCTCTACTTGACTAATATCCATTTGTTCACTGCTAAATAACTCTTCTAATCCTTTTCCTAACGCTCTTCTTTTAGTTTCCATTTTGTTCAATCACTTCCTTTGCTAGATTTAAATAAGCCTCTGCCCCTTTACTTTTTGGATCATAAACAATAATTGGTTCCCCATGACTTGGCGCTTCCGTTAAACGAATTAAACGAGGAATAATCGTATTATAAACTTTCTCTTTAAAGAACTTCCTGATATCATCAACAACTTCAAAGCCTAAATTCGTTCTAGAATCTAACATCGTTAATAAGACTCCCTCAATATCTAAATTAGGATTTAATTGTTTTTGTGCTAAACGAATCGTATTTAAAAGCTGCATAATTCCTTCCAAAGCAAAAAATTCACACTGTACCGGAATAATGACAGAATCACTAGCAGTTAATGCATTCGTAGTAATTAATCCTAAAGAAGGAGGACAATCAATGATGATAAAATCAAATTTATCTCTAATCAAAGACAAATGTTGTTTTAACTGAGCACCCTTTACAAAATTAGGATCGGTCTGACTCTTCTCTACTAATTCAATATCAAGTCCTGCTAAATTGATCGTCGCTGGCAAAACATAAAGTTGTTTATATTTGGTTTTAATCATGGCATCAACAATATTGCATTTATTCGTTAAAACATCATAAATACTTCGTTCAATATCGCCTTTATTAATTCCAACACCTGTTGTTGTATTTCCCTGTGGATCAAGATCAATCAACAGCACTCTTTTTCCAAAAAAAGCGAGCGACGCCGAAAGATTAATACTCGTAGTTGTTTTTCCTACTCCACCTTTTTGATTCACTAATGATATAACCTTTCCCATAATTATCACTCTCTTCTTCCATCTAGTACTCTTACTTATTGTATCAAAAATAAAATCAGTTGAAAACCATTTTAGCAAAAAAAGTAGATTTCTCTACTTCTTAGTTCTCTTTTTCTTTCGTAATTTTTATCACAATCTGATAATTCTTTTCAAAATCCATCTCTTCCACATCAACCTTAAAACCACTATCTTCAATATCTTTTACGGAATGACGAATTAATTCAATAGAATCATTTAAATCATAGTGTGGTTTTTCTTCAATCGTTTGTTGTTTAATTCCTTCTAATTTCTGAACATCATCCGCAAAAATAGGATTATGAGCGAAAGGATTATTATAAGTATCCAAATATGGAATTTCTTCTTTTTCTTCCTTTGGAGCAGGTTCAAAAGAACTTACAACCGGTGCCGCCGATCCAACTCCAGCTAACAAATTATCCATAGAAGTTGGAGTTGAACTTTCCATTTCATTTTTAGAAGGAGTAAAAGAATCCGTCGTAATTCCTGGAGTAGGAATAATATTGTTAGTATTAGGAATATTATTATTACTATTGTTATTAATATTATTTGAATGGTTATCATTTCCTACAGACAAGTCGTCATCGATTGGTTGAAAAAACTTAAAGCCACTACCACCACTATTAGAAGAATCATTTCCTTCATCAGTAGGAACAGCAATAAGATCATCCACATTTGTTTGTTGTGTCGTATTTTGATGAATATCTTGAGCATTCGCTTTCATTTCATCCAAATTAATTGGCATACTAGCACTACTCGTTAAATTGTTATCAACCGTTTTTGGTACATCCTCCCCATAATCAATAAATTTAGGAGGAGTACTATAATCAATTCCAATACTTTGATTAAATTCTGGAGTAGAATCTTCCACCGTAAACTTATCTGCCTTTGTAGGAATGGATTCTTTAATTGGAACAGCTTCTGGCTGCAACAACTCTCCAATTTCCGCATTACTAATTGGTTGTTTGGGATTAATCTTTTCTTCTAATTCTCTTACAGTCATCTTTTTATCAATAACTTCTTTTAACATTTCTTTCTGTTTTTCTTTATCATTAATACTAAGAAGTGCCCGCGCATGACGTTCAGAAATTTGATCTTTCAACAAAGCATCTTGTACTTCATCCGATAAAGATAGAAGACGAAGCTTATTCGCAACTGCACTTTGACTTTTTCCCATTGTCTTAGCAAGTTCTTCTTGAGTCATCTGATCAAGCTCCAAAATTTTTTGATAAGTTCTCGCCTCTTCAATCGGATTCAAATTCTTCCGTTGCAAATTTTCAAGCAAAGCCACTTTACTACTCTCTTTATCATCTAAATTTCGTACAATCGCAGGAATCTTCGTAAGCCCTGCTAATGCTGAAGCTTTATACCGCCGCTCTCCAGCAATAATTTCATATTTGTTTCCAATATTACGAACAATAATAGGCTGAATCACACCATGCTCTTTAATGGATACTGCTAGTTCTTTCAAAGCTTTTTCATCAAAAACTTGTCTTGGTTGAAAACGATTTGGAATGATATCATCTAAATATAAATATACAACTTCATTTTCATTATTTTGCATTTTAATCCCTCACTTTTTATTCTTCACACGAATCCTATGTTAACATTATAACATCAAAAAAAAGGAAAATCTACTATTTTCCAAAAAAGTGTTTTCTAAATAAATTTACGACTTAATGACAACTAGAAGAGCCTGACAAATAATTAGAAGAACAATATTCATCATTAGAAAGCTCAACAATAATAGCAGAAGAAGCAAGCTCTAGATTTGAAAACCCACCGCCAAAACAATAGGTGCGAAAAATACCAGTGCCATAAAGGCAACGTCCATCATGATCATAGAACCAAGAATCATTTGCTTCTAATATTTTTCGATTTTCTTCTTCTAAACCTTCGCCACTTTCCATGCAATATTCTTGATCTGTTACAAAACAGACATATGTTTTTGTAATAGTAAAATCCTCTACT
>CALVJC010000095.1 GCA_944331945.1 uncultured Bacilli bacterium | reverse complement strand
GCTTTCCTTAATATACTTTATAATTTCTTGTAACTGCTTTCTTCTTACCTTTCTATTTTCAAAACTAAGATGTGTATTTAAAAAGCAGATCATTCCAAATTCTTTTGTTTCTAAATAATTGATGGTCACGATTCTTTTAATCAAAGTAGGAAGGAAAGGGAGAGAAATGGTTTTTGAACGGATTATTTTTTGATTGGTAATGATCGGATTTGCTTCATTATATTTTTGAAATAATTTTGTTTTTTGACGAAACTCTCCTGTGATTTGATAACATCCTTTCAATTCTTCTTTTAGTCTTTGATAATACCAAGCGGTTACCTCTTGGGTTCCGAGTATTTCTATGTTGTTTGACGTTAAGAATTCTTTTAAAAGTAAAACATTATCTCCCTTTTTGGTTTTTCCGTCATATTTTTTTAAATAAAATTTGTTTTGGACATTTAAGGTGCCAATAATCATAAAATCACCCTTTCTTATCATAACAAAAAAGAGGTTTCCCTCTACATCATATATTTGTTTCCGTTGTTTCCATATCCGGTGTTTTGGCTTGATAATGGCATAACCATATTATTTTCAATTTGATTGATTCTTTGTTCCATTCTTCTTAATTGTCGTTCGATTCGATTGACTTGGTTTTCTAGATTATTTATTCTTTCATTTAGATTTTGATTATTATCTTGCCAATTATTTCCGGGTCCCATATTTGGTCCAGTCATAGGGGGAAACATTCCATAAGGAGGCATATTATTCATCATATTTATCGATTCCTTTCAATTTATTATATGCTTCTTGTGAATAGATGTGTTAAAATATAAAGTGGAGTTGAGTTTATGCGTCTTAGAAATGTCAAAAATAAAGAAAAAATATTAAAAGAATGTCCTTACTTAGTTGAAAATGGAGAAGACTGTAAAGGAAAATGGCAAGAAGTTTTTGGAAATTCCAACCCTATTTATCTTGAAATTGGCATGGGGAAAGGAAATTTTTTGATCCAGAATGCTCTTTTGCATAAAGATATTAACTATATTGGAATTGAGCGTTTTGATAGTGTTTTAGCGCGTGCTATTCCAAAAATACCAGAAGGACTTTCGAATCTTAAAATTCTGCGGATGGATGCGGTAGAAATAGAAAAAGTATTTGATCATGAAATTCATCATTTGTTTCTTAATTTTTCAGATCCTTGGCCAAAAGCAAGACATGCCTTTCGGCGATTAACGAGTCCTCTTTTTTTAAAGCGCTATGAATCTATCTTTTGTGGGGAAAAAGAAATTGAGATGAAAACGGACAATGAAGCTTTATTTGTCTATTCTTTACAGACCTTAACACAAGCGGGATATGCTCTTTTTGACCTTTCTTTTCATTACCATAAAACCCATACCGATATTATTATGAGTGAATATGAAATGCGTTTTTCAAAGCAAGGAAATGCGGTCTTTTATCTTTTTGCGAAAAAAAGATGAATTTCTTTATAATATTTGTTATAATACTATAAGAGTAGGTGAATATGTTGAAAAAAATATTAATATTAATCCTTCTCATATGTTTTTCCACAGGATGTACTAATCTTTCAAATCAAGATCTTGATGGAATTGTTTCTTCTATGTTAGAGAAAGAAAACAATCTTTCTAATGTTGTTTTTGATGGTTACAAATATTATTTACCGAGAGGAATGAAATTTGTAACAAAAGATGAATATAATGCACATCTTTTAGATGGGAAAAATAATAGCTATTATCTTTATGTTGATGTCTTAAGTTATTATAATAACACAGAGCTTGAATATGAAGAAAATGAAGATGCCTATTATTCTAAGAAATTAGATTATAGAGATCAAGATGGCTATTTAGAAATTACGGAGATTGGAGAAGATGGTTATTATTTTATTGAATATATGTATCATTATGGAAAAATGGAGGCATATGTCAGGGAAGATGATATAGAAGATGCCGTTACTTATATGAGTAGTGTTTTGTCTTCTTTAACCTTTAATCGAACGGTTTTAGAAACGTTAATTGGTAATAACATTATTGATTATCGAGAAGAGACTTATGATGTTATGAAACCAAAAGGAAATAATGCTACCAAAGATACTTATCTTGATTATGTCGAACTCTATGATAATTATGATGGCTATAGTCAAGATGAAACTGATGAAGATAATATTGATATCGATCTGACCGAATAAAGAGGTGAAAAAAATGAAATTATTAGATAAACTAAAAAATGCACTTTTTGAAGAAGAATATGTGGAAGTAGAGGAAAAGCCGAAAGCTCCTAAGAAAGAAAAACCAATTGCTAAGAAAATTGTATTACCAGAACAAAAGAAGGAGACAAAGCAAGCTTTTTTAGCAGAAGAGGAAGAAGTAGAGGAAATTATAGAAGAGCCGAAGAAAGATTTTAAATTTCCTGCTATTTTAGAAGATGACTTCATTGAAATGGAGGAGCCTAAAAAAGAAGAGAAGAAAGAAGAGCCTCCAAAAAGAGAAGAAAAAAAGGAAGTTTCTGTTTATTCTTATCAAGAAGAAAAGCCTAAGAAAGAAAATACTTTGTATGGTAATAATAGAAAGAATGAAGTTAATTTAGATATTCCTAGTTATGGTAGTAGTTATGAAAAGAAGCAAGAGAAAAAGACTTTTCGACCTTCTCCTATTATTTCACCTATCTATGGAGTTATCGATGAGAATCAATCTACTGTAGAACCAGAACCAAAAAGAGAAATTCGCATTAGTAGTAGTTATTCTTCTCGGAAGTTGGATGTTGATGCTGTTAGAGCGAAAGCTTATGGTGATACGGATGATATTTTTGAAGAGGAATTGAAACCGAGCGATACCAAAGTAATAGTGGAAGAAGAAGAAGAGTCTAATGAAGAAGATGCAGGACTTTTAATGGATATAGCGAATACTTCTCCTACCGTTTCAAAGGTGACAGTTGGTGATGCGGAAGAATATTTTCAGGATTTAGGTTTAGAATATAATATAGATTATAAAGATGCATCACATGAGCGGGCAACGGGAAGAAGAGTAGATTTCAAGAAAGAAGATCCTATGGAAGAACCAAAAGAAGCAGGGTTAGAAGATAATTTATTTGAATTAATTGATTCTATGTATGAAGAAAAGGAAGGAGAATGATAATGGAATTTCTACAAGAATTTTTACCAATTGTGTTGTACTGTTCTTTGATTGTCTTTGTAATCATTTTGATTGTTCTAGCAATTAAAGCCATTGGGACTTTGAATAAGGTAAATACCTTAATTGATGATGCACAAGAAAAATTAGATAGTCTCAATGGAGTATTCCATATTGTGGATACGGTGACAGATAGAGTATCCTTTATCACTGATACTCTTGTCTCAACCATTGGTGGAGCAATCTCAAAGTTTTTTCAAAGACGTAAGGAAAAAAAGGAGGAATGATCAAATGAGTTGTGAAAAAAAAGGTGGTTTTGGAAAGTTTTTAGCCGGTGTAGCGATTGGAGTTGGATTAGGTATTTTATTCGCTCCAAAGTCTGGAAGTGAAACAAGAGCTGATTTAAAGAGAAAATTAGATGAGCTTATGAATAAGATCAAAGATATTGATGTGGATGAAGTAAAAGAAGCTTTTGAAGAAAAAGTAGCTGAAATTAAAGAGCAGTTAGCGGATCTTGATAAAGAAAAAGTATTAAAAATTGCCAAAGAAAAAGGAGAAGCAATTAAAAGAAAATGTCAAGATTTAGTGAATTTAGCAGTAGCAAAAGGAACACCAGTATTGGAAAGAGCTGC
>CALVJC010000094.1 GCA_944331945.1 uncultured Bacilli bacterium | reverse complement strand
AAGGGATGAATTAAAAAAACATATTATGGGCTGGGATAATTATACCGAAGAAGAAAAAGAAGCGTTGAAAAGTAAATTTAATCCCGAAGAACTTCATTATATTAATAAAACAAGAAAAGACATTAATGAAGCAATCCAAAGTGTAAGAAAAGGTAAAAATTGACTTAAAACTTGAAATATGTTATAATCTACTGACAAATAAAGGGGGGAAGAACAATGGTAGAGCAAGAGTTACATCAAAAAGTGGATGAAAAAATAGGGAAGGCAGTACAAGTCATAAAAGAAATGGATCCATTCTTATTTGATTGCATGGAATCTATCTATGATACTCTAAAAAATGTGCCAACTCCGAATTTAAAAGAATTAGCTCAAGGCCCATTATCTTATACCACGGAAGAAGAAACACTCCTCTTAGTAGCTGAATTTTTAGAAAAATGTGATCCTTCCTATAAAAAAAGATTATTACAAGATTATAAAGAAGGAAAAATAAAATTTACAGATACCAAAGAGTCAGGCTTGAAATCGAATCGAAGTGATTTAAACAATTACGAAATACAAATACATAAAACAAACACACTTATGGATAGTACAGTGCTAGTTCATGAAATGTTTCATGCTTTAAACTTGAATAATTTCTATTCTCGAATTCCTTTTACAGAAACAGTATCGATTATTGCAGAACTGATGTTTCAAACGTTTTTAGAAGAAAAGGGATATAGTGACTATGATATAAACTTATTAAAACAGCAAAGAGCTTTTCTACATACTAATAATTTATTGTATTTAAAAATGTTATTTCCTCTTTTGATTGAGAAAAAGAATCAAGGAACAATTTCAGATAACATTTATTTTGAATTAAAAGAAAAAAATCATCAATCAGAAAAATCTATTAAAAAGAACTTAACAAAGTTAGTATCTAAGAAAGAAGAAAATCTTGATGCAGATACCTATCAGTATGTTATTGGTTACATTCTTGGACAATCGATCATGCATCAAAATCCGTCTTTTCAAAAGTTAAAAATGATAAATGAACAACTGCTTCATAATGAAGTAATTGCTTTTCAAGAGACAATAACGGGAAAATATGAAATGGATGAACTTTACCAATTTGTTACCAAAGATGATTTTAGTTATAAAAAGGAAATGGTGAACCAAAAGAGAAAATAAGATTTGTTTCTTTCTATTTAATGATATAAATCTTGAATTTCTAAAATAGAATATTTGAACAAAAAGTGATATCTAAAAAAGATTCCACTTTTCAGATAAAATAATTTATTAAAAAAATTTATATGAAAAGTAAAGTAAGAGTGGTGATGAATATGGCAAAAAAATATACAGAGGAGCAAATAAAAGAGGCCTTAGAAATTTATAAAAGAGAACATGAAGATAGTGATCATATCTCTAGAACAGCAGAAGTGATACTAAAAGATGGAACAAAAGTAAAAATAGGAAAATGGGGAGGTAATGTGAAAAATGGTTTGACTACAATATCCCCTGAACTTAAAAAACTAACTCTTTCTTTATATCCAAAACAATTTGAAAAAAATAGACAAGTATATACAGAAGAGCAAATAAAAGAAGCTTTAAAGATCTATAAAAGAAAACATGAAGACAGTAATTACATTCCTCAAAAAGCAATAGTAATCTTAGAAAATGGGACTAAAGTAAATGTAGGGATATGGGGAGCTAGTGTTAAAAGTGGAAATACCCAAATATCCCCTGAACTTGAAAAACTAACTCTTTCTTTATATCCAAAACATTTTGAAAATAATAGTAAGGTATATACAGAAGAGCAAATAAAAGAGGCATTAGAGATTTATAAAAGAGAACATAAAGATAGTGATCATATTCCTATAAAAGCAGTGGTAATTTTAAAAGATGGAACTAAAATGAATATAGGAACATGGGGATCTCGTATGAAACAAGGTTCTGTAAAAGTATCTCCTGAACTTGAAAAACTAACTCTTTCTTTATATCCAAAACAATTTGAAAAAAATAGACAAGTATATACAGAAGAACAAATAAAAGAGGCATTAGAGATTCATAAAAGAGAGCATGAAGATAGTGATCGTATTCCTATAAAAGCAGTGGTAATTTTAAAAGATGGAACCAAAGTGAATATAGGAATATGGGGACGCAATATGAAAACAGGAAAAACCCCAATATCCTCTGAATTAAGAGAGTTGGTTCTTAAGTTATATCCAAATCAGTTTAAAGTGATAAAGAAATCAAAAACAGGTAAGGCATCAACTTCTACTCTAGAAAAATATAAAGACCTTTTCGATGGGGATGAAGAAAAAGCAAAGCGAGTAGTCGAATGTCTAAAAGATTTAAGAGAAAAACGACAAAGCCGAAAGAAACAAGAATGGAATATCGATAATCTGTTACAAGAATTTGATGTTAATATGGAACGGTTAGACTCTTATTTAAAACGAACAAAACAAGAGAAGAGAAAAGCTCCATCTGATCCGTTAAAATATCATGAAGGAACCCTTCGTTCTTATTGTATTGAACGAGGTTATAATTATGATGTTATTTCAAGAGCAATTCGGCTTCATGATTTTTGTCCCCATGATACATTAGAACAACTAATCAATCGCGTCGTTACAACCTATCACCAAGAAGGTCAACATGCTCCTTCTACCTGGATTTATGAAAAATATGGAAACTTAGTAAAACATGAATTAACCTATTTGCATCTAGATAGTAATGCCATTCTAAGAAATATGAGCCAAAATGTTATTTCTTTGGAAGAAGCGATTCGCCATGATGTCTTCTTAAAAGAAAGAAAAGAGCGCACCAATGATTGGCTAGAAGAACCTTATAATTACTTAGTAGAAGAAATAGATAGTGAAAAAGGAAAAGAGGAAACTGAACAAGACTTAGTACTTCGCTTTTATAGCTTAGTAAAAGAATATCATCTGGAGCAATCCGAATATCAAATTTTGTGGAATAGTATTTCAAGATATATTAATACCATGAGAGAATATCAAAAGTTAGATGTAGGACTTACCACAAAGGAAGAAGAAAAGATTGAAAAGATCAAGAAATATCGCATGGAAGAAAAAGACATTGAGGAAAGTTTCTTTATCCCCCTTACTTTCGATAAAGGAGTTTTAGTGGGAAGACAAAGTGAATTATACAAAAGAAGGGATGAATTAAAAAAACATATTATGGGCTGGGATAATTATACCGAAGAAGAAAAAGAAGCGTTGAAAAGTAAATTTAATCCCGAAGAACTTCATTATATTAATAAAACAAGAA
>CALVJC010000093.1 GCA_944331945.1 uncultured Bacilli bacterium | reverse complement strand
TTCATAACCCAAAATCTCCTTTTCTAAACCTATCATACCGAAAATTAAAATATTTGTCAATTCTTACCTTCGAAATAACCCAAATATTTTTCCGCCCTCTTCTTTTTTCTCTTCATCTCGTAATAATCCAACTTTTACCAAAAAGTCTTTCAAAACCTCATTTTGAACCCGATCATTTAAAGGGGGAATATTATAAAATACTTTGGTTCTTCCTTCATATTCAAAATCCATAACATCATTTTTCGTTAATAAACTTTGATTAAGAATAATCTTCTTTCCTTTCAATTCTTCAAAGATATGTCGATTTCTTCGCATTAATTTATTTAATTTAATACTAGAAGGCTCGATTAAATATAACACATCTCCACAAGCTCCCTCATTATCTGAGTCATTTAAATCAACTAAAATAATGGATGCTTCTTTATATTTCACAATTTCCGTCATAAAATCTTCACTATTAATGGAAACCATATTTTTATCATGAAAATAAGCAAAGTCATGCCGATCAATTTCGATCGCTACCACACTCATTCCATAAGTCTGCTCTAATTCTTTTTTTAGCATATAAATTAAAGTTGTACTTCCCGCATGATCCGTAACATTTTTAATTCCAATAATTTGACTTCCTTGAATAACTTTATCATTAATCGTACTAGACAAATCATTTAATTGCTGAATATGAGCAACATCTTTATAAGTATTAGGATGCTCTAAACAATATTTTACGCCTTCTAAATTGGTTGTAAAGTTATAAATTCCCATCGAGATAATCTTTGATAAATAACTACTAGAAGAAAATAACTCACTATTAGGAAGCACTAAAATAATTTTATCGGCATCAAGTCCAATGGATATTTTTTGAATATTCGTAATATCATTATAATTCTCAATCGCTGTAATATCCAAAATCATTCTTGCAAAGAAGAAATTCCGAAACATTTCCACAATCTCATCTGCACTATGAACTCCATTGACACTCTTAATTACATCAATGTCTAGTTGTGCTAACATATCTCTTGCTTCATTGGCTATAATAACATTCATGGCTCGCCACCCCTTCTAAACTTGTGGATCCGTTGTATAAATTGCTCTTGTCTCTCCACGAACTTGTAAGAAATTACCTAAATTGATGAAGCGGTTTAAAACAGGAATATCAATATTAACATAAGTAACAACTGTATAATAAACTCCCCGATACTCATCACTATTAGGATCCGTCCCTGATACAGCTGTCATTTTTACACAATAACCTTGATTGGTAAAACATTGACAAGAACTATTACTATCTTCACTATCACAATAGTTAAGCATATTCGCTGGAATCTCATATCTCATACCGTCAACATAGTCTGCAATTCGCTCTTTTGCTTCTTCAGTATGTCCTTCATATTGTTCTAAAATATTAACAATCCCATTTTTCACCCGGAATGCTCTCGTGTAATTCACGGAATATGCAAGATATCCATTCACTAGCAATATAAAAACTAATATAATCTGTAACGAAAAAAATCCACCAATCGCATCCCTCATTGCATTTCACCTCTTATTTCATCTTAAAAATTCATAGTATAATCTTCTACTGTAATCTCATGTTCATCATAGTTATAACCACGACTACTTCTGTTTTCTGTTGTATTATTCCACTGATCTTCTACGGTATTTTGAACATTATTAAAAATCAACCAAAAGACTCCTAACACTACTCCAATTAAAATAATCGTAATTACCGTCATATTTAATTCTCCGGTCGCTTCTTTCATATTTACCTACACTCCTTTCTTGATCTTACAAATTAATTATAACAAATTCTATATAGGTTGTAACTTTTTTTTAAAGAAATTGACGTAAATTACTTATCCTAGCATTGTAAGCATAGAACTTAATATGATAATCATTACGCCAACTCCGGTAACCACAAGCATAATCATCGTTTGTTGTTCCATATGATTAAGACGCTCTTTGTATTTTGTTTCTCTTGCTTTCGCTTGCAAACTAGAAACCGTCTTAGAAAACATCAAAAGTCTCTCTTGCTTCTTTTCTTGACCTCCAATCCCAAGACGATACAAAAGTCTCATCATTCGCATCGAATCCCGTACAGGATATTGATTCGCAAAATCCATATAAGGATTAATACTAGAATCTCCAGAATTAATCTTTTCAATCAATTCTCTTAATCCCGGTTTAAAAATATCTGGTGCATCATTAATACTTTTTCCAATCGCTACAGGAACCGTATAATGCTGAATTAATATTTCTAAACTCTTTAAATAGTATGGAAGCATAATATCGATTTCATGCAAATGTTGACGATAATATTTTTTTAAATTTTGATAAGGCATTTTAAAAATTAAAAATCCCACCACACAAGCTAACACAATATTTAAAAGATTTAAAGAATCAAGGAATAAAAACATAAAGATAAAGATCGCCGCAATCGCATAAGTAATTCTTTTTTGAAATAAAACATCAGGTTCTACCGTATCTCCATACTTAGCATAAAGTAAAAAATTATAATCATCTTCTCTTAATATTTCAAAATATTTTTTATTATCGCGGATAAATTTTTTCTGATCAATTGTATTATTATAGATAAATACAAAAATCAAAATAATAGCGACTAAAACTATTTCCATCTTTTACTCAACCCCCACATTCTCATTATAATATTTTTCTCCTCGTAACAAGAAGTAACCATTAAAAAGAACAATAGCATGAAGTAGTATTTGGACATATAATTCATCTAATAAGGCAATATAGTTATCTCTTCCTAACATATATTGAATTAACATTACAAGTAAGTAAAGCATAATTCCATATTGCAAAAACTTTTTATGGAAAGTTGCCCGATCAATGCGATCACGATAAACACTTTCCACTAAAGTATCGATATCAAGTTGCATATTTTCCAAACTCTCTCCAGCATCAAGCGCTCCTTCTTTGGTAATTTGTAAGAATAACTGATGCATATTTTTTACGATATAATAAGGATATTTATCATTCATAAAGGCAATCGATTCATCAATAGAACCATTTTCATAAGCCAAATCGATCATATGCCTAACATCCGATAAAACTGGATCTTCTAATACTCCAGAATCTCTTACTCCTTCAAGAGATTTTACAAAAGATTGCGTCGTGGCAAATTCCATAATAACATTGGTCGTATAAACTTGAACCTGTTCAAAAATAAATTCACTATAAATTCGCTTACATCTTAAGAAGGAAAGATAAGGAACAAAAGCAATGGCCACTAAAATATAAATCACCATCACAACTAAATTATAGAAATAAAGATAAGAAATAACGCCAGCAAAACCACCCATAAATAACACTTGAACCGCATATTGTCTAGCCGTATATTCTTGTCCTAATTCCTTTGTTTTTTCTCTTACAATTTTATAAGAGTAAGGGGCAAACCGATCATAGAGAATCTGCACTTGCTCCTGAAAATATTTGGCCACATTCTGTCCTTTATAATTTCGATAAAGGATAATGCCCAAACCAATAACAATTAATAAGAATAATACCATCTTACTTCCTCCCTTCTAAAGTGTATCATCAACATTAGGAAGATCTGGAAAAGAAAAATTGAAAGAGCCCTCTTCTTCTTTTACTATCGGCTTTTCTTCTTCTTTCTGTTTTAAATCATCTAATTCCTGATCAATATCCCCCATCGAATCTTTATTCGTAAATAACTCTCCAATATTAATATTTTGATTACTTAAATACTCCATTAAATACTTACTTGGCATATTTTGAACTGGAGCTTTTCCAAATGTTTTTTGATAAAGTACCCGTGTTTGTGGTTTATTATTATCATCCACATAAAATTCAACCACTTCATCGACTTCACGATGAAATTTACCATACTCTTTACTATAATAAGCTTTGATATGAACACCTAATTGAATATAACGATAAATGGTATTTAAGAATTGATCGACATCAATATCAGACTCTAGCAAAGAATACATACGATAAGGAATAGAACTTGCTTTATCTGCATGAATCGTCGATAAAATATTATGTCCTGAAGAAATAGAGTTTCGTACCGCCGTTACTGCTTCAGCACTACGTACTTCAGAAAGCAAAATCCATTTTGGATTCTGCCGCATACAAGTAACAAGAACTTCCGAATAACTAGCAATATTATTTGTTTTCATCGCTACAATATCCCGATGTGGGAAAATCCGATCAAGATGAAGTTCCAAAGTATCTTCAATGGTAATAATTTTCTCATCTTCCTTTGTATGACTAGCAAGATACTTCACAAACTCCGTCTTACCAGAACCAGTCTCACCACTAACAATGATATTACAATGTCCTTCTACACACTTCATTAAAATATCATGAATATTGGCCGTAAAATAATCTTCCGCTAACAACTTTTCTCGATTTAATCGAATTTTAGCAGGCGTTTTCCGGATCACAAGCGCAATTCCATTCGTAGCAATCGAATCATGAATAAAATTAAGACGTAACTCCGTTGATTCAGCATCCAAAAAAGGTTTCGCGGCATTAAACGTGGTTCCCATAACATTAGAACACTGAAAAGCTAACTTTTCTACAAAAGCATCATCTAAATTAGCCACTTCTACCCTTTTGGAACCATCAATTAAAGATCGAACCCAAACTTGTCCATGATTACAATAAGAAATATCGGTAATATCATCATTAAGAAGAAAAGGTTGAAAAGGCCCAAAATCTAATTTATCAAAAATAGCATCATTCACCTTATCACCACACTCCTTTTCTATATTCTTTTATTGATTTGCATTCAAATCTTCTTCCGTCATCGCCGTTACCTGATTGATAAAGTTCCGTAAATCTTCACTGGATAATGTAACATCTCCTGGCTCCTCTTTTAATCCTTCCGCAGTTGGTACTGGAATAATCTCAGATTCATATGCTCTTAAATAACTCGCTTTACGAAGTAAGATATGATATTCTTCTGGTACCGCAAAAATAATTTGCGCAGGTGCTCTATTTTCATCAAGATTTGCAAAAACATCATTACCATTACTATCAAATACCGCTAACACTTTGACATTGGATAAAAGTTTTCCAACCATAATACGATCATCCACAACCGTTCCCGTCGTAGTATCTACCCGGTTCATTACTTTTAAATAGATATCAATATAATTGCCCGGAACAATCGAATTACTATAAGTAGAAGCCATATCAACATCTAAATTGTATAAAACATACCCTTCTGGATAATCCATAATAATCGAATTAGGAAGTTGTTCTCTCGTTACCACAGAACGAGAATAAAATAAGCTTCCTTCTGGAATAACTCCATCAATACTAACATACATATCTACAACATCCGCCCGATTACGAATTACATCCCCTTCTAACATCGAAGGAGGTACCTCCATGGTCCCAATCATATCCTCCGTAATCTGCGTTCCTGCCGTAATTGTCGTGGTCGCATAAGGTACCGTAATTGGATTAATGGCTTGATTCACCCGCCAATTATACCCAATGTACAAAACGACGATCGCTAACAAAATACCAATGACCGTTACCGTATTTTTGTTGGTAAAAAACTTTTTCAAACCTATCACAAAATTATTCATCTTCTAAATCCTCCTTATCCTTTTATGATTCAATTTGACTATAATCAAGCTTACCAGCTCGTATCATATCCGTAATATATAAATTCTCTTCGTATTTACTTTCCAAAATCGCATCAATTTGATTCGTAATCTCAAACGTTTCGTTATTAAAGGATGCTGCTGTCGCCGAATCAACTTTTACACTGACTTTAGGAGGGGTTTCATTAATATCATAAAAACCAATTCGATAATAACGATTATTCGCTACATTTTGAGCAAATCTTCGCATAAAGCTTTCCACAAATTTCTCTTTATCCATACGCAAAAGTCCCGTCATACGGTAATAGCCAATATCCACGGCATCCGTCATCGCTGCTTCTGTGGTCTCTTTTAACAAATAATAGTCTAACTCATTTCCTGTTTGATAATTTTGTACTAAATTAACAACTCCAAAAGTGAAAAGAGCTAAAATGAGAACACCGATTAATAATGTTGCTTTACTCATAACTACCTCCTAATGTACACTTTCACTTGCATATTCATAATAGCATCCCGATCCATCTTGATAAACAGCCACATCACAGGTACCTGTACCATTTCCGTTACCACCTGTCGCTTGATTATTGCAGCCAATCAAACCAAATCGTTTTACCACATCGCTTCCTAAATAATTATGAAGGAAAGAACTTCGATACACCGTAATTCCTGCCGTTTTATTGCTACCAGCCGCTACATTTTCGTTATCTGCCTTCGGCTCCGAATAATTTCCTCCCCACTTTTTATTATAATCACGAATTTGATTAATATCTTCAGGACTAATTTCAATATAATAATCTAAATACAATCCCTCATTTTCCTCGGCATAAATTTCTTGACCTCGTTCCTCAATCAACTCCGTAAGAGCCACTGGTTCTACCGGATAACTACTATTATTCAAATTGGTTCCTCCACAAGTCCAGTTAAAGCGAGGTGCCCGTTCATTTGGAAAAACATCGGTCAAAGAAATTGGGCGGAAAATGAAATCTTTGGTTGGATCATCTCCCTCATTACCACCAGGAGTATCTCCATCTGGTGGATTGTTAGGATTGGTCAAAGCATAGAAACAGCTCAAATCAATGTTCCATCCAAAATATCCAAAATTATCAACACCTACATGAATATTTGTCACCGTATCATCTTCGATTTCTTCTCGTTTCTCTGAAGTTAAGAGACTTTGATCGGCATTTTCATCCACTTTCCAAACATACCATGCCGTATTAGTTGGTACCGAAGTCAGCTTGGTACAGAATTGATTTCCTACAGAAGTATAGAAATCTTCACTTCCCTTTGGAACATCTCCATAGACAACTTGTCCCGTCTTATTATGAATAAAAGCTTCTGGGAAAGTAAGAAGAGCATGATAATCATTTGTCGTATCACTCGATTCTCCCATACATAAACCAGAGGCATCCACCATACTTGGATAATTTCCTCCTATGGTATTGCTACCTTGAAGTTGCTCTGCGGAAAAAGAATCCGTAAAATCTTCCACATCTTTTTGTTCTGAAGAACTACTATCATTATCTACATCAATCGTATAAGTTACTTTTTCTGTAGAACAAGTATTATTCTGTGTTGTATTTTTGCTTTCACAACTTTGCTTTGCTGCTTCATAAGCCTCTCTTTGTGCCTGATAATTTTGTTCTGCTAAATACTCCGTCTCTGCAGAGCCCGAGCTACAATTATCAACCCAATGACAAGCATCATCACACCAACTAGCGACTCCATTTAAAGAACATTGACGTAAGAATCCATCTTCGGCCGCACAATAAGATTTCCGTCCAAATTGATCCACCCAATTTCCATGAATCTGATTTACCGTATCCCTAGTATGTTCTAAGGTTGAAAAATAATATTGTCCAATCGAACTAGCACAAGTTCCTCCTGAAATCCAGTGACCGTCAACATATTGTCCACCTGGATACAATTGATGTTGTTCATATAATTGTCTAATTTGATCTTCATTATTAGGATCCACATTCCAAGGCGTTAAACATCCATCATCAGCAACTGGCTCTATCACCCCATTATGTTGGCTCTGATAAGTTAATAAAGAACCAAAAGTAGTAAATAAGGATGACGTTCCAACAACACTTTCCTCTTCTTCATAAACTTTATTATAACAAGAATCAATACATGATTGGCTATATTCACCACCATCACATTGCATCACACACAAATCAAACTCATCATTAGGGCCCCCCTTACTTGTTTCCCCTACTTGAGAACTATAACAAGAAGCCGTTGGAACACAAGACGTTTGATAAGAAGGAATTGGAGCTGTATAAACATATTCACATTCCACGGTAGAAGTAACTTCTGCCGAATAACCTAAGCACATTCCAACTTGTGCCGCTACAGGACCATCAAAAGTTATTGTTATTGTTTCTTTACAAGTCTGTTTACAACTTTGTCCTCCCCCATTTGCCGAAGTTTCTACATGACTATAAGTCAATTGATTGGAATCGGTATAATAATTACAAGTACCACCTACACCTGATTTCACATCATCCACATTGGTCTCTTCATCAATCGTAATGGAAGAACTTTGCCCCATTCCATTATTATAAGAACTTTCCGCATCATTAATCCAACCACGAACCACATCATAAGAATACTGTCTTGTAACATACTCAGAAAAACAATAAGGAACCGCATTCTTCATCGTCTCATTATCGCTCCACTTATTACGATAATTAATACAAATTTCATTATTATAGAGTTCATTCTCTTCACTTACTTCTGCGTAAAGCGTATAAGTTGCAATCGATTCATCTTGATTACACACCCCATCTGTCGCTTGTAAAAAGAACTGTAATTCCAACTGACTTCCAGAAATTACAACCGTAAAGTTTCCATTCGCATCTGGATATTGTGGCGTATTATTATCCCCTGTCCGATAATACAAACCAGTCGCCCCGGAAAACGTTACCACATTACCACTCTGCGTATAATTAATATGATCTAAATATGTTTTTTGCACATAAGAACTACTACAAGCATTGGTATTATTCTCGGCCTTAACATAATTCGTATTAGAAAGAAAGAAAGTAACCGCAAACAAACTAAGCGCACCACCCGCTACGATCCATTTAAACCTCTTCATAATTTTCACCTTCTTCCATCCTATCTTTAATTTTATCATAGTTTTCATTTTCTGTAACCTGAGATAAAACATTTTTCTCATTTTCTCTTACTTTTCGAGCATCCACCCGGAAAGAATAATTCGTTCCTACGCCATAAAACCTCGTACAAGTAAATAAAGTAAGTAATAAATCATCTTCCTTCACATCAACATCGATATCATACATACTTTCTTCTTTCGCTTTTTTAATATATTCCTCCTGCTCTTCTAACGTATAAGTATCACTATACGAAGCACTTTGATCATCTTCTAACAAACTAACGGCATAGATATGATAAAGAGCCGTTTCCCCATCTTGATTGGTATATTCAATATATTGATTTTCTTTCATAAAATCAGGATAAATAAAGGACATTAACTGTTCAAAACGAATCATGGTATCATCCCCGACGACAGGATTTCTTGAAACATTTCGAATATTATGAGAAATAAAAGCGGGACGATTACTCTTTTCATCTGGAAAAGAATTGGTCCAAGCAAAATGATAATCATCTCTTAACACATTAGTATCATCATTCACTTCAATTAAAGGTAAATCAATATTCGTTCCCTCTACTCTAAGCCATCCAATCACCTTATCACCATACTTTTTCGCTTCTTCTATCTTTGCTATCTCATCTTCTACTTGAAAATCGCTTATCTTCTCTCTCCCATGAAAAAAGAAAAGAAGAAGAGCCACTAGAAGAAAAACAACAACAATTAAAATAAGATATCTTTTCTTTTTCATGTTATCACTTCCTTACCGCGCTATCACATAAGGATCCGTACTCGTCCCAGATCCACTACGAATATAAACATCTTCTAAAAAAGCTACTTTTAATTTGACCCCTGCGGAAGTATAATCATCACTTGCCACATCCAAAGAGGTATTACCGACAGGATAAACAAAGGTCTTTACCCCCTCTTGTTCACTAGAATCAAGCAACCAATAACCATTATTAGGTCCTAGTTTCCCTTTCGCACTAAATAACTCAAACGTCGATGGAATACTTAACAAGACTTTATAACTCTCACTAGAATGCTCTTCCAAATAAGTTACCCTTTCTTGATAAATAGGTACTTCAATCGTCTTCTGGGCCAAATAACTCGTATCAATATAATTTGTCATTTCATAATTAATTTGATATCCAATATTTCCTTCCTCACGAGGATTATAAACTTTTGCTCCTTCATTTTGATAAGAAATAGAAACTTCTCCATTCGTATCACTAAGACTACGAACCATAATGGCATTCGTCATACCATCACTAGTATCTAAAATCCGGAACAAATAACCAGAATAATTAAAATATTCTCCCGTATGTCTCTCGTTTAAAAGAGTACTTCTTCGAGCAGGAGACTCATCTACTAAAATATAAGGATCTAACTCCGTACCACTACCAGCATAAACAGGAAGATTGGCTTTCAAAACAATAGCAGGTCGTACATTAACTAAAAGACTTCCCTCCATCGCTTCTACCCGATCAGGATAAGCATAAATACTAGATAACGTCCAAGGATTTCCCGCTTCATCAAAATTTGCATACCAGAATAAATTTCGCATATCTAAATAACTTTGACCATTCAAAAGACTAGCATTATAATCTTGTAAAGCTAAAATTCCCACTTTTTTCTCCGACGATGTTCTACTACAATCGGTTGTCATATAATTATTCATGGTAACCACATCATCACACCATGCGGCTTCTTCCAATAAATCATCATATTCTTTTTCAAAAAAGGAAGCAAAGTACTCATTTAACCACTGATCCAAACTACTACCATCAAACCGCGCATTACTACTAGAATAATCGACATTAGCAAGAGGATCATCACTCACCAAAACAATAGTACCATCTTCATTTTTCCGTACAATCCGGAAAAGCATATGTTGAAAAGAAACATAATTATCTGTTACCAAACCTTGATAAGTACTAATTCCCGCTTGATCCATAATATGATTCAAAGTCTCAACAACCTGAACCGTACGCGTTTTCGTACCTTGATTATAAAAAGAATCATAAACCTGATACGTAATCGTATAAGTACCAATTTGGGTAGTATCTACTTCTCCTGTAATCCGCACCAAACTAGGATCCATTTCCTGATCGGTTTCATCAAAAACGCTTTCCACTCCCGCTTCTTGATAAGTATCTCCTAAATTAAGCTGTATCTCTTCATCCCCATTTAAAGTAATCTCTGGTCCTTCATGATCAACAGAAGAAGAAAGCGATCCACATTCCAAATAAACATAAGGAACATTCTCTCCATCCTGAGAAATAACGCGATAAACAGACTCTTCGACATCACACATTGTATCACTATAAGGAGCATAAAGACGATCAAGATATTTTTGTTCTATCAAAGTCTCAAGAGTTACTCCAGCATAAGGTCGCCCTTCCCGTGGTAATAAATTAGAATTAATCTCAAAATATCTCTCTCCTGCTTCTCTTAGCTTCTCCTCATAATCACGAAAAATAAGGCGTGGCGAAAAATAGCCAAACCAAAAAAGAAGAAAAGCAAGGACTAACACAAGAAGAAGAATGACAATTTTCACAATCTTTTTCTTTTTCATCGTACGCCTTCCTTTCTACTGCAAATGATAAATATATTGTTTATCTCGAAAAGTAAAAATAAGTGAAATACCTTCCGCTGAAACATCACTTGGTACCCTTAAATAAGCTCGATTCCCATAGTAATCTCTTGATAGAGCATTTGATACATCCATAATAACTTCCTGATTCTCTATATTCCTATATTTCATTTTAGCATATCTTTGTAAAAAGTCAATAAAACGATTCCCATCTAAAGTATCACTAATAAAAGTCAAAGTTAAAATTTTATTGGGAGCAAGAGAAACACTCTCTTCCCGCATCGAACACCCCTGATCATCGCAACGATAAGTAGAATAAACGGCGAAATCTGCAAGACTAGAAGAAGTAATGGTAAGATTATCCTCCGTTGGAAATACTGCTTCCTCTTTCAAAGAATACTCCTGTGCTACCGCAATCTCTCGTACATCACGAATAGAAAGCTGAATCTTCTTTAAAGATAAATTATCATCCACATCTTGATAATATAAAATATAGTTATCTTTCTCTAAATCCGTTTTCACTTGATAAACCAATAAGAACCGCACACTAGAAGAAGAAGCTAACGTTTTACCAGAATAACTACTTCCTAAATCAACAAAAGAAGCATAATATTGTGTAGTATGTTGAAAAGACTCATTATGATTCAATAAATGAAAACGATCCAAATTTAAAACCCGATCACTGCCCAAATTTGTAACCTTTAAATCAACGACCACAAAACTAGAGTCATCCTGTCCTAAAATAGAATCCCCATTACTATCATTTTGTGTTAAGTAACTATTTAAAACCTCTATCTCATAATGATTCGCGGCCACTTTATCTCCTTCATGATATACTTTTAAAACAACCCCAAAGTAATAAAAGCAATAAAGAGAGATACCTAAAACAAAAAGAGTAATAAGAAGGTTAGAAAGAAACCGATGTTCTAAATAGACATACTTGACATGACGAAAGAATTTTTTAATCCGTCGTACCACATTTTCTTTATCAAAGGTAAGATTTAACTCAAACTCTTCCCGATCCTCTTCTTTAATATCCAAATACTCATCATCTTGTTTAAAACCAAACTTCTTTAAATCGAGTCCTAAGAATCGCACCGCAAAAATAACAAACACCAAATACTGCGGCAAAGTAACTAAGAACAGCAAATCTCGTCCTGCCATAATACTTGTCATCAAAGAATAAGCATCATACTGATCAAAGAAAGAAGAAATATAAAGAAAAACACAAAGTAATAAAAAATATTCCAAAAAGATTAACAAATAAATTTTCCAAGGTTTCTTCTTATAACGCAATAAAATCATTAAGATAAGAAGAATAAGAAAAAGAGCAATAAAGCAAAAATAAGTCCAAAAATTCGTATAATGATGTACCGATTCTAAAGAAGCATCATAGCTTTCTGTCGCAATAAAATTACGGACAAACGTCTGTAAAGTAATCGATTTATAAAAAAGAAAAGAACATAAGGCAATTAAAACAAGATGAATCTGCTGAAAATATTTAATTAAAAAAGCATATGGCTTTCGTAAGATCATGACACACACCCCATATTCTAAATATTCTAGAATAAGTATACTCTATTTTTCTTTTTTTGCAAAGAACTTGTCTAAATTATTTTTTCATTGTATAATCAAAAAAGGTGGTATCAATGAAGAAAAAAATATTTTTGATGGCAATCTTTTTTCTAGCTATTTTTACTCTTACTGGTTGTGGAATGCAATCAACAAGTATCGAAGAAATCAATCTAGATACATTAAAAGAAAAAATCGAAAACAAAGATTCCTTTATTTTAGAGATAACCCAAACAGGATGTTCTCATTGTGCGGAATTTAGTCCAAGATTACAAAGTATTTTAAGTGATCATCAAATTACCGGATTTTCTCTTAATATAGCAGATTTAACGGAAGAAGAACAAGAGGAGTTTAATGACATCATTGAAGTAAGAGGAACACCAACTACTGTCTTCTTTGTCGATGGAGAAGAAGACACAACGCACCGTTTAGTAGGAGCGGTATCCAATAGTGAAGTGGAAAGCCGTCTGAAAGATACCGGTTACATTGATTAACTTCCGAGATGGAGTGATATCGAAGTGGTTATAACGGGACTGACTCGAAATCAGTTATACCTTGCAAGAGGTATCGTGGGTTCGAATCCCACTCACTCCGCCAAAAATGAAAAAAATGATGCTTCGTTTTAGAAACATCATTTTATTTTGTCTTTTTCGCATCAAATTTCTTTCTTTCTTCGGTATTCAAAATCTTTTTTCGAAGTCTTAAGAAATGTGGAGTTACTTCGACAAGTTCATCAGAATTAATATAATCAAGAGCATATTCCAAGGTAATAGGACGAGGTCTTTTTAAGACAACGGTATGATCCGATCCTGCCGCTCTCGTATTGGTTAATTGTTTTCCCTTTACAACATTGACAGCCAAATCATTATCTCGATTGCATTCTCCAATAATCATGCCTTCATAAACCTCAACACCCGGTTCAATAAACATCGTACCTCGATCTTCTAAATTACCAATCGAATAAGCCGTCGCATTACCATTTTCCACAGAGACTAAAACTCCAAGCTTCCGTTCTCCGATATCGACCGCTTCATAAGGACGATATTCACGGAAAGTATGACTGATAATACCATAACCTTTCGTGATCGTCATAAAATCAGTCATAAATCCAATTAAACCACGCGATGGAATAATATAGTTAAGCCGTACTTGATTTTCAAAATTAGTCATGTTCTCCATAACAGCACCACGACTACCTAATTGTTCAATCACCGTTCCAACACAATCTTCTGGTACTTCAATTTGTAAATCTTCCCATGGCTCATATTTAACACCATCGATTTCTTTCACAATAACCTTAGGTTTCGATACTTCAAGTTCAAAACCTTCCCGTCGCATATTTTCAATTAAAATACTTAAATGCAACTCTCCTCTACCAGACACTAAAAAGCTTTCATTGGTCGCCGGTTCTACTTTCAAACTAACATCACGTTGCGTTTCTTTCCGTAACCGCTCTTCAATTTTACGAGCCGTTAAAAGCTTTCCATCACGCCCTACAAAAGGACTAGAATTCGTACCAAAAGTCATTTGTAACGTAGGCTCATCAATATGCAAAAGGGGTAAAGGTAAATTTTCACCAACATTACACAAAGTCTCCCCTACTGAAATATCAGGTAACCCTGCTACAGCCACAATATCACCTGCTTCGGCCTTTTCAATTTCAATCCGATGATAGCCATAATAACCAAATAATTTTTGAATACGAAACTCTTTAAAGCTACCATCAAGTCGAATACAACGCACCATTTCACCTGTATGAATGGTTCCGTTGTGAATCCGTCCAATTCCAATTCTTCCTACAAATTCATTGTAATCAAGCAAAGCAGGTTGAAATTGAAGAGGCGCTTCTGCCGAACCACTAGGCTCTGGAATTTCCTCAATAATCATATCAAGAAGAGGCTCAAATCCTTTTTGTTGCGTAGTAATATCATCACTCAAGCTACAAGTCTCATTTAAAGCACTCGCATAAATTACTGGAAAATCAAGTTGATCTTCATCTGCTCCTAATTCAATAAACAAATCAATTACTTCATCCACAACTTTACTAGGCCTTGCACTCGGTTTATCAATCTTATTCACTACCACGATCGGTTTTACTTTCGCTTGTAACGCTTTCTTAAGGACAAAACGAGTCTGAGGCATCGCTCCTTCATAAGCATCTACCACCAATAAAACCCCATCTACCATATTCATGATTCGCTCTACTTCGCCACCAAAATCCGCATGTCCTGGTGTATCTAGAATATTAATACGATATCCCTTATAATCAAGAGCCGTTGTTTTCGCTAAAATCGTAATTCCTCTTTCCTTTTCTAAAGCATTCGAATCCATCGAAACTTGACTAACATCTTCATTTTCCCGAAACATTCCCGAAGTTTTCAAAATTCCATCCACTAAAGTTGTTTTCCCATGATCGACATGAGCAATAATTGCAATATTTCTTTTTTTCATGCACTTCACACTCCCCAAAACTAAGTACCATTAAAAATCTTATAAAAAGGCTTCTGTCTTAAGAAGCCATTTTTTCTTGATAATCTTGAACAAACTGTTCATATTTCTCTTTTAATTTTTCTTGTTCTTCCTTTGTATAATAATCTGGAGCCTCCTTCGCCAAAGAAGTATCCTTTAAGATAATCTCCCCATCTTTAATAAAGTAAATAGCTGGAACCATCAACTCTTTTACTTGAAGTTTCTCAAGCAAAGTAGCATAAAGTTCCTCCTCTTCTTCTCCTTGAGGATTAAAGTAAGAAATAGACAAATCGGTCTCTTCCCCTATTTCCGTCAAAGCAGAAACCAAATAATGAGAAGCATTATTTTCTGGATATCCTATATATAGGATACCACTTTGATCAAGTAAGGCAACAGCTTCTTCCAAAGTCACATAATGAAAAGGATTTTCTTTCGAAATAGCATATTCATAAGAAACTTTTTCAGCATCTGTTACTTCTTCCACCCGTTTTACTTTACAATTGGTAGCAACCAAAAAGCAAAAGAGAAATACACTAAGAATTACAAACCACTTTTTCATACATTCTATTTTGTAGCATTGATTTGACTCATAACTTCGCTGGCAAAATCCTCTTGTTTCTTCTCAATACCTTCTCCTACTTGATAACGAACCATAGAAACAATCGAACCACCATTATTTTTTACATAAGTTAATACATTAACACTAGAATCTTTAATAAACTCTTGTTCCTCTAAACAAATTTCTTTATAAAATTTATTAAGACGTCCAGTTACCATCTTCTCAGCAATATCAGCAGGTTTTCCTTCATTCATAACTTGTTCTTTAATAACATTCGATTCTCTTTCCACCATATCTTGTGGAACTTGATCACGACGAACACAAACAGGAGCCATTGCTGCCACATGCATTGCTACATCCTTAGCAACTTCTTCTCCACATTGATCAAGAACAACAACTACTGTAATTCTTCCTCCCATATGAGAATAAATTCCAAAAGTCTGACTATCTTCTTTTTCAATAATTTCAAACCGGCGGAAAGAAATTTTCTCTCCAATTTTTGCTGTAAAATTTACAACTGCTTCTTGAATGGTTTCATTGGAATCAACCATAACAAGTTGATTCGCTTCTTCCATTGTTGAAACTGTATCACGAACCAACAAAGTATTCTTAATAGCAGAAACAAGCTTTTTAAAATCTTCATTTTGAGCCACAAAATCAGTTTCACAATTTACTTCAACTAAAACTGCTTTATTACCTTCACAAGAAGCTTCCGTTAACCCTTCTGCTGCAATACGACTTTCTTTTTTTGCCGCTTTACTAATCCCTTTTTCTCTTAACCAATCAATGGATTTTTCCATATCTCCATTATTTGCCTCAAGTGCCTTCTTGCAATCAAGCATTCCTGCACCAGTACGTTCTCTTAATTCTTTTACATCACTTGCTTGAAACATATTATCTTCCTTTCTTATTTAAAAAGGGGAATAGCTTTTAACCAGCCTCCCCTCCTATTTCTATTATAGATTTATTTTTCTAAAGCTGCAACAAGATCTGCTTTTTTCATACTAGAGTATCCTTTAATACCAGCATCTTTTGCCATAGCCTTTAAATCAGCTAATGTCATAGCATTATAATCAACAGGATTAGAAACTTCTTCTTTTGTTACTTCTTCTTGTTTTTCTTCTTTTACAGTTTCTTTCTTTTCTTCTTTTTTCTCTTCTTGCTTTTCATTGTTCTTTTCTACTTTGTTAGTATTAGAAGCTTTTTTCGTTTCTTTTGATTTATCATCTTCACTAACATAATCAATAATTTCATTTCCATTCGCTTCGGCAATGGCATTACTTAAAGAACCAATTAATAACTTAACAGAACGAACTGCATCATCATTTCCTGGAATCACATAATCAACCATATCTGGATCACAGTTCGTATCAACAACTCCAAACACAGGAATTCCTAAAATACGTGCTTCTTTAATCGCAATTTCTTCTTTTCTTGGATCTACAATAATTAAAGCATTAGGAAGTTTTTTCATTTCTCTGATTCCTCTTAAGTTTTTATTTAACTTATCATACTCTTTGCGAAGACCAATAACTTCCTTCTTTGGCAATAATGCAAAAGTACCATCTGCTTCCATTTTTTCAATCTCTTCCATTCTCTTAATACGAGAACGAATTGTCTTAAAGTTTGTTAGAGTTCCCCCTAACCATCTTTCGTTAACAAAGAACATATTTGTACGAACGGCATTTTCTTCTGCTGCTTCTTGGGCTTGTTTCTTTGTTCCAACAAATAGAATTTGTCCACCATCTAAAGCAATTTTCTTTAAAGCTTCATAAGCCTTTTCAATGCATTCTACCGTTTTCTTTAAATCGATAATATAAATATCATCACGAGTCGTGTAGATGTACTCCTTCATTTTTGGATTCCATCTTCTTTTTTGATGTCCAAAATGAACACCAGCTTCTAATAAATAATTCATTGATACAACAGTCATATTTTAATCTCCTTTTCGTTATTTCTTCTATTTTGTTCTAAAAGTTATCACCCTAAAGGCACTCGACAACTCAATTCCAAAATATGTTTATTTTTCTAAAGCTGCAATAATGTCAGCTTTCTTTAATCCAGCAACAGAAATATTTTTCTTCTTTGCTTCTTCTTTTAATTCTGCAACTGTCATTTTATTATAATCTACTGTTTCTTCTGTCTTTTTTTCTTGACTAGCTTTCTCTACAGCAGGTTTCTTTTCTTCTTTTACTGAAGTTTTTTCTTCTTTTTTCGCACTACTAATCACAACTTCTTGTTCTTTTAAAGCAGCACTAGGACTAACTTTTCCTTCTTTTCCTTGTTTAGCAACTTCAACTAATTCAGCAAATGCCTTTTCATCATGAATTGCAATTTCAGATAACATTTTACGGTTTACTTCTACGCCTGCCTTTGTTAATCCTTCAATAAAACGAGAATAACTAATACCGTTTATGCGGCATGCAGCATTGATACGTGTAATCCATAACTTACGAAATTCTCTTTTCTTTTGTCTTCTATCACGAAAAGCATATTGTCCAGAATGCATTAATTGTTCTTTTGCACTCTTATAAAGTCTATGTTTACTTCCAAAATAACCTTTCGCTTGTTTTAATACTTTTTTATGACGAGCTTTTGTTGTCGCTCCATTTTTCACTCTTGCCATAATATCTCCTCCTTAAATCAAACTAAATAAGATTCTTTAAACGATTTTGATCCGCTTTACTTAAGTTTGATCCCTTTCTATTTTTACGATTTACTTTCGTTGGCTTATATCCTGTATTGTGACGACTTCCTGGACGTCCAATCTTAATACTGCCACCTTTTCTTACTTTTAATACTTTTTTTGTTCCTTTATGTGTTTTTATTTTTGGCATAACATTTTCCTCCTACTTATCTTTTTTTGGTACTAACATCATCGTCATAGTCCGACCATCAAGTTTTGGTTTTTCACTAATTTCTGCATAATCTAAAGTACGATTCGCAAAACGTTCTAAAACTTCTTGTCCTAACTCAGTATGAGCCATCTGTCTTCCTTTAAAACGAATCGTAAGTTTAATCTTATCTCCTTTTTGTAGATATTTCAAAACATTTTTAAGTTTTGTCTCAAAATCACCCACATCAATTACTGGAGAAAGACGAAACTCTTTTAGTTCAGCTTGACTTGCTCTTTGTTTTTTGAGAGCATCCTTTTCCTTTTTCTGCCGTTCATAACGATACTTATTGTAATCCATAACCTTACATACTGGCGGATTACCATTTGGATTCATCATAACCAAATCCAAATTAGCATAATGAGCCAAAGTAAGAGCATCCTCTCTTGACTTGATCCCTACTTGCTCTCCATTTGGACCGATCACTAAGACTTCCTTAGCCGTGATTTCCTCATTGATCATCTGGCTATTCTTATCCTTTGCGATAGTTAACACCTCCATAAATTAAGAAAAGTGGGCATTTTATACCCACTTAAAAAACCACAAATAATAAAGATTTATTTTTTTGGCTTTTTACCTATCGCTTTTCGCAATCAGGCGGATATAAAATCTCTTTCCTTTTCTAACTGGTAATTATTATATGCATAACTCTTAGAATTTGTCAATGATTTTTCTCAAATTTCAATATTTTCCAATTTTTACCAATTAACTTATAAAACAAAAAAAGATAGTAATGTTAAGAATCACTATCTTTTTCTACTTTATTATCTTAATTGTAAAATCTCTTGTTGACTCAAGCCAGTATATTTAGCAATTAAACTAGGATTTAAATCATCTTTTAGCATCGAAGCGGCAACAGAAGCTTTTCCTTTGTTTAAGCCAATGTTTTCACCCTTTTTTAGACCAATGCTTTCCCCTTCTTCATATCCTTCGATTCGCGCAGAATTCTCAAGTCTTCTTTGTTCTTCTCTTGCATCATATAAGGCTCCAAATTCTTCATCTTGGGCCAATCTCTCTAGTGCATCCACTACTTTTCCTCCTTCCTTCCAGTTTCCTACGATCGCCCTCGCT
>CALVJC010000092.1 GCA_944331945.1 uncultured Bacilli bacterium | reverse complement strand
TGACAGATTCATCATAACATAATAATAAACGCTTGTCGAAAAAAGTTCAAGATAAAACTCCTTCATTAAAAAGCTGTTACAAGAAGAAAAAAGATTCCTACCAAGCGGAAATCTATTTTTTAACAATTTATTTCAAAGAAATCTTCTTCTTTTAACATATCAACTCTTCTTGGCAATTGATATGCCTTTCGAGCGGTCGCTTCACAAAATAAGTGCCATACTTCAATATCAAAAGTATCAGCAATAAAATCGATACTTTGACAAGTAAGATTCGCTTTTCCAGACTCTATCGTAGAAATATAAGCCATTTTAAAGCCGGAGCGTTCTGCAAAGACTTCCTGTGTCCATCTTTTTTGATACCGATACCACTTCGTATTAAGACCTACTAATTTCATACTTTTCATATTTTCCTCTTTTCTTAAAGCATAGTATGATTATATCCTAGAAATGTCGAAATTTGAATACAAAGAAAACTTATTAAGATATAAGGGAAAAAGATTTTCTTTCAAAGTGAGAAACAACATGGTATAATAACGAGGAGAAATGAGGGGATCCTATGATTTATTTTGATAATAGTGCTACCACAGAAGTAAGAGAGGAAGTACTTGATACCTTTGTAACCGTAACTAAAAAATTTATTGGTAATCCCAATTCCTTACATAAATTAGGATTGGAAAGTAAAAAACTCATGAAAGAAGCTACCAAGCAGGTAGCAGACCTTTTCCATGTCAAAGAAGATAAAGTGATTTTCACAAGTAGTGCAAGTGAATCAAACAATTTAGCGATCAAAGGAGTATTAGGTTATTATCCCAAAAGAAAAAAGTTAATTCTTACCACAATGTTAGAACATGCTTCTATTTATGAGACTTTACAACACTTTGACGAAGAAGCAACTGTAAAATTTTTAAAATTAGATGACAAAGGCCATATCGATTTACAGGATTTAGACGAAAAATTAAAAGAAGAGCCACTGCTTGTCAGCATTCATCATGTCAATAGTGAAGTAGGAATAATTCAAGATATTGAAACAATTGGTAAGAAAATAAAACAATATCCGAAAACGCTCTTCCATGTCGATGGGACGCAAAGCGTAGGAAAGATCCCTGTCAACTTAGAATATGTTGATCTCTTTAGTTGTAGTGCCCATAAATTTTTCGGCTTAAAAGGTATCGCTTGCTTAATCAAAAAAGAAAAAGTTGGTTTAAAACCTTTAATAGATGGGGGAGATAGTCAAACGATCTATCGCGCTGGCACTCCATCTGTAGCCTTAATTGCCTCTTTTGCGAAAGCCTTAAGACTAATTTTAGAAGAAGAAAATGAAAACACAAAGCACGTCAAACAATTAAATAAAAAAGCAAGAGCCGAATTAGAAAAGCTTCCCAATGTTATCATTAACTCTCAAACAGAAGATTCTCCTTATATTTTAAATTTTAGTATTTTAGGTCAAAAACCAGAAACCATCTTACATAAATTAGAACAATTTGATATTTATCTTTCTACCAAAACCGCATGCTCATCCAAAGAAGAAAAATCAAGAACAATTTATGCTTTAACGCAAAGCGAAGAACGAAGTAAAAGTTCCCTTCGTATTAGTTTTTCAAAAAATAATACCCTAAAAGAAGTGGAAACTTTTATAAAAGTTTTAAAGGAGGAAATACTATAAATGGAACGAATCATTTTAATTAAATATGGAGAAATGACAACTAAAAAAGGAAATCGTAATTTTTTTGTCAAAACTTTAGCGACGAATCTGGAACAAAAATTAAAAGATTATCCTTGTACCTTAGAAAAAGATATGTCTAGAATGTATCTTTCTTATGACGAAAGAGAAGAAAAAGAAATATTAGAAGCGATTCATTCTGTTTTTGGAATCCACACTTATCACATCGCTTATACTTGTGAAAGTAATTTAGAAGAAATCAAAAAAACGTTACAAGAAACCATTCAAAAAGAAGTTTTTCACACCTTTAAAGTAGAAGTCAAGAGAAGTGATAAAAGTTTTCCTCAAAATAGTGCTGAACTAGCACCCATTTTTGGTGGGGTAATTCTTAAAAGCAAAGAAGGAATTAAAGTTGATGTTCATCATCCAGATATGGTAGTGCATGTAGAAATCAGAAAAGAGAAAAGCTTGATTTACTATAACGCTTATCAAGGATTAGGCGGTTATCCTGTTGGAACTCAACCCAAAGGGATGTTGATGTTAAGTGGTGGTATTGATTCTCCTGTTGCAGGATATCTTGCGATGAAACGTGGAATCAAGATTGATGCTGTTTACTTTGAAGCCATTCCTCATACTAGCTTAGAAGCACGAGAAAAAGTAAAAACATTAACCAGAAAATTAGCTAAATATCAAAGCATGATTCATTTACATATCGTTCCTTTCACTAAAATTCAAGAAGAAATTTATAAAAATGTCAAAGAAAATTATGTCATTACTATTATGCGCCGAATGATGTATCGAATTATGGAAACACTTGCGAAAAAAAATAAAGCATTAGCCATTATCAATGGAGAATCAATTGGCCAAGTCGCTAGTCAAACCCTAAATAGCATGTTTGTCATTAACCATGTGACCAATCTCCCTGTCATTCGCCCCGTCGCTTGTCTTGATAAATTGGAGATCATTGATATTGCTAAAAAAATTGATACTTATAATACGAGCATCTTACCTTATGAAGATTGCTGTACTGTCTTTGTTCCCAAACATCCTGTGATTAATCCTACTTTAGAAGAATGTGAAAAAGAAGAACAAAATTTCGAATTTAAAAATTTAATAGAACAAGCAGTGGAAGAAACAAGAGTTTTAAAAATAAAAGAACAAGAAGAAAAAGAATATCAATCCTTACTATAACCAAAAATTACCAATTAAAAAAAGGTATGAAATGGAAGAATTTTCACAATCTACTAGTGTAGGAGGTGAAAACAATGAGCAACTCAAATCAAGGATCAATGAAAATGAGAGTTCCTGGTGCTAAACAAGCTATCGATAAGATGAAATACGAAATCGCTAATGAATTCGGAGTTAATTTAGGACCAGATGCAACAAGCCGTGCTAACGGATCTGTTGGTGGTGAAATCACTAGACGTTTAGTTCAAAACGGACTTAATCAAGTAAGTGGAAGTTATTCTAATAAATAAGTAAGATAACTTAAGCGATAGGCAGACGATGCCTATCTTTTTTTGTAGTTTTATGCTATAATCAAACTAATAAAAAGTAAAGTAAGAGTGGTGATGAATATGGCGAAGAAATATACAGAAGAACAATTAAAAGAAGCTTTAGAAATTTATAAAAGGGAAAATAAAGAAAGTGTTTATATTCCAGCAAAAACAGAGGTGATCTTAAAAGATGGAACCAAAGTGAATATAGGGACATGGGGGAACAGAATTAAAACGGGAAATACCCAAATATCCTCTGAATTAAGAGAAGAAGTTCTTACTTTGTTTCCAGAGCAGTTTGAAAATCAAAGACAAACTTATACAGAAGAGCAAATAAAAGAAGGCCTAGAGATTTATAAAAGAGAACATGAAGAAAGTAATTATATTTCTAGAGAAGCAGAAATAATATTAAAAGATGGAATTAAAGTAAATCTTGGACAATGGGGAACGAATATTAAACGAGGGACTAGCAAAATATCGCCAGAATTAAGAGAAGAAGTTCTTGCTTTGTTTCCAAAACATTTCGAAGATAATAGTAAAGCAGGAGCCTATACAGAAGAGCAGATAAAAGAAGCTTTAGAGATTTATAAAAAAGAGCACGAAGATAGCACTCATATTCCTTTTAAAGCAGTGGTGATATTGAAAGATGGAATGAAAGTAAACATAGGGCATTGGGCAGCTAATATTAAACAAGGTACTAGCAAAATATCGCCAGAATTAAGAGAAGAAGTTCTTACTTTATTTCCACAACATTTCGAAGATAATAGTAAAGCAGGAGCTTACACAGAGACACAGTTAAGAGAAGCTTTAGAGATCTATAAACGAGAACATGAAGATAGTGATTATATTCCTACAAGGACAGTAGTCATTTTAAAAGATGGAACTAAAGTAAAGATAGGAATATGGGGACGCAATATGAAACAAGGTACTAGAAAAATATCTCCAGAATTAAGAAAAGAAGTTCTTACTTTATTTCCAAAACATTTCGAAGATAATAGTAAAGCGAGAGTCTATACAGAAGAACAGTTAAGAGAAGCTCTAGAGATCTATAAAAGAGAACATGAAGATAGAGATCATATTCCAACCAAAGCAGAAGTGACTTTAAAAAATGGAACCAAAGTGAATATAGGAATATGGGGATCTAGTATTAAAAGTGGAAATACCCAAATATCTCCAAAATTAAGAGAAGAAGTTCTTACTCTGTTTCCAAAGCACTTTGAAAATAATAAATCTTATTCGGAAGAACAAATAAAAGAAGCCTTAGAGATTTATAAAAGAGAACACGAGGATAGTGATTATATTCCTGCAAGGGCAGTAGTCATTTTAAAAGACGGAACCAAAGTGAATATAGGGGCATGGGGAAGTCGTATAAAAAGTGGAAATACCCAAATATCTCCAGAATTAAGAGAAGAAGCTCTTACTCTGTTTCCAAAGCAATTTGAAAATCAAAGACAAGCCTATATAGAAGAACAAATAACAGAAGCTTTAGAGCTCTATAAAAGAGATCATGAAGATAGCACCCATATTCCAGCAAAAGCAGAAGTGACTTTAAAAGATGGAACCAACGTAAAGCTAGGACAATGGGGAAACAGAATTAAAAAAGAAAATGCCAAAATATCTCCAGAATTAAAAGAATTTGCCCTTCAGTTATATCCAAATCAGTTTAAAGTGATAAGAAAATCAAAAACAGGTAAGGCATCAACTTCTACCCTAGAAAAATATAAAAACATTTTCGATGGGGATGAAGAAAAAGCAAATCGGGTAGTCGAATGCCTCAAAGATCTAAGAGAAAAACGACAAAGTCGAAAGAAACAAGAATGGAATATGGATAACTTATTACAAGAATTTGATGTTAATGTGAAACAATTGAATTCTTATTTGAATCGAACGAAATCAGAAGAGAGAAAAGCTCCATCTGAACCTTTAAAATATCATGGAGAAACCCTTCGATCTTATTGTATTGAACGAGGCTATAATTATGATGTCATCGCAAGAGCAGTTCGACTTCATGAGTTCTGTCCCCATGATACACTAGAGCAACTAATCAATCGCGTCGTTACAACCTATCACCAAGAAGGCCAACAGGCTCCTTCCACTTGGATTTATGAAAAATATGGAAACTTAGTAAAACATGAATTAACCTATCTTCATCTAGATAGTAATGCCATTCTAAGAAATATGAGTCAAAATGTTATTTCTTTGGAGGAAGCAATTCGCCATGATGTCTTCTTAAAAGAAAGAAAAGAACGCACCAATGATTGGCTAGAAGAACCTTATAATTACCTAGTAGAAGAAATTGATAGTGAAAAAGGGAAAGAAGAGACAGAACAAGACCTAATAATTCGTTTCTATAGCTTAGTAAAAGAATACCATCTAGAGCAATCCGAATATCAAATTTTGTGGAATAGTATTTCAAGATACATTAATACCATGAGAGAATATCAAAAGTTAGATGTAGGACTGACGACTAAGGAAGAAGAGAAAATAGAGAAGATAAAGAAATATCGAATGGAAGAACAAGACATTGAGGAAAGTTTCTTTATCCCTCTTTCTTTCGATAAAGGAGTTTTAGTAGGTAGACAAAGTGAGTTATACAAAAGAAGGGATGAATTAAAAAAACATATTATGGGCTGGGATAATTATACCGAAGAAGAAAAAGAAGCGTTGAAAAGTAAATTTAATCCCGAAGAACTTCATTATATTAATAAAACAAGAA
>CALVJC010000091.1 GCA_944331945.1 uncultured Bacilli bacterium | reverse complement strand
TTTTTCTATACCTCCCTTTAATAATGACAAACAGGTTATGGCATATTATATCATTAACTTTTGTTCTTTAAAAGAATAAGTTCCCATTATAAATTTTTCGGGAACTTTGAATTTTATTTAACAAAATGGATTTGTAGTGTCATAAATTCTTGTCATTCCTTGTAATTTATGATATATTAACTGTTGAAAACAAGTGCGAAAGACGGAAGTAAGGAAATTTTATAGAGAGTTAATGGCTGGTGGAAATTAACAAAGGAACTTATTTCAGATCACTTTCAAGTGTGTTTTGGGGATAAGCCAAAGCCGGGTAAACCGTTATCAAGAAGAGATAGATAAAGTCTATGAAGTAAGGTGGTACCGCGTCTTTTTACGCCCTTATGTCATAGACTTTTTTATTTTTAGGAGGGATATTTATGGAATTTAAAGAATTAAAAAAAGGAACGACGCATGAGGTAGAGCTTAGTATTTTAAAACAATGGGAAAAGATGAATATTCTAGATAAAACGATTCAAAATCGAAAGGGAAGGGAGAATTTTGTTTTTTATGATGGTCCTGCTACAGCGAATGGTATGCCTGGACTTCATCATATGATGGCAAAGTTTTTGAAAGATACTTTTTGTAAATATAAAACGATGAAAGGATATCGGGTGTTACGAAAAGTAGGTTGGGATACCCATGGATTGCCGGTAGAACTTCAAATAGAGCAAGAATTAGGTTTTAATTCTAAAAAAGATATTGAAGAGTATGGCATAAAAGAGTTCAATGAAAAGTGTCGGGAAAGTGTGTGGAAAAATGAAAAAGCTTTTTCTGATTTGACGCGGGAAATGGGACAATTTATTGATTTTGATCATCCTTATGTTACTTATGACAATAACTATATTGAAACAGAATGGTGGATTTTAAAGAAGTTCTTTGAGGCTGGTATGTTTTATGAAGGACATAAGATTTTACCTTTCTGTACGCGATGTGGGACAGGATTAGCTTCGCATGAAGTAGCGCAAGGTTATAAAGAAGTAACGGCGAATACCGTCATTGTTCCTATGAAGAAAAAAGATGAAGATGTTTATTTCTTAGTTTGGACGACAACGCCTTGGACTTTAATTAGTAATGTGGCTTTGTGTGTCAATCCAAAAGAAAAATATATTTTAGCGGAAAGTCGTGGAGAGAAGTTTATTGTTGGAAAAGATCTTGCTTCTTCGGTTTTAGGAGATGATTATACTGTTTTAGAAGAGTATAGTGGGAAAAACTTAGAATATATGGAATATGAACAGTTGATTCCTAGTTTAAAAGTGGATAAAAAAGCCTTTTTTGTGACGGTTGATGATTATGTTACGATGGATGCTGGTACAGGTATTGTTCATATCGCTCCTGCATTTGGGCAAGATGACTATAATGTAGGAAGAAAATATAATTTACCAGTTTTAAATCCAGTAGGGGAAGATGGACGTTATACGGAAGGTTTATGGGCCGGTAAAAGTGTTTTTGATGTAGATTTAGAAGTGATTCAATATCTAAAAGAAAATGGTAAATTATTTAAAAAAGAAAAAATGGTTCATGATTATCCGCATTGTTGGCGATGTGGAACTCCTCTTTTATATTATGCGAAACCATCTTATTATTTAGAGGTTACGAAAATCAAAGATCAAGTGGTTAAAAATAATGATAAGGTACACTGGTTTCCAGAGTTTGTGGGAGAGAAACGATTTGGAAATTGGCTTTTAAATATGAATGATTGGGCTATTTCAAGAAATCGTTATTGGGGTACTCCATTACCACTTTGGCGTTGTTCTTGTGGACATATGGAAATGATAGGATCGCGAGAAGAACTTGTGGAAAAAGCGATAGAGGATATTGATCTTTCGATTGAATTACATCGTCCTTATGTAGATGATATTCATATCAAATGTCCAGACTGTGGAAAAGAAATGAATCGGGTTAAGGAAGTCATCGATTGTTGGTTTGATTCTGGTTCGATGCCTTTTGCTCAATATCATTATCCATTTGAGAATAAAGAGTTGTTTGAAGAGCAATTTCCGGCAGATTTTATTTGTGAAGGAATCGATCAGACACGTGGGTGGTTCTATACTTTAATGTTGATCTCTACCTTTGTTACTGGAAAAAGTCCTTATAAAAATGTTTTAGTGAACGATTTATTGCTTGATGAATATGGTAAGAAGATGAGTAAATCAAAAGGAAATATTGTGGAACCATTTGCCTTAATGAAAGAATATGGTGCTGATACGATTCGCTTTTATCTTCCTTATGTTTCACCAGTTTGGACACCAATTAAATTTGATTTAGAGAGATTAAAAGAAGTTTATTCCAAATATTTATCTACGTTAAAAAATACATATTCCTTCTTTGAAATGTATGCCAATGCCGATCATATTGATCCTAGAGAGTACAATATTCCAGTTAAGAAACGTGATATTACGGATCAATGGTTATTATCAAGATTTCATAATATGTTAAGTAAAGTAACGGATGCTTATGAGAAATATGATTTGAATATTGTGGTTCATGCAATTGTTGATTTTATTAATGAGGATTTATCGAATTGGTATATTCGTAGTAATCGAAGAAGATTTTGGGATAGTGAGTTAACGGAAGATAAAAAAGCGGTTTATTTAACTCTTTATGAAGTATTAGTTGATTTAAGTAAGGTTGTTGCTCCAATTACTCCTTATGTGGCAGAAGAGATTTATCAAAACTTAACGAATGGAGAATCTGTTCATTTAGAAGATTTTCCAGAGGTGGATCCTTCTTTGATTTCTATTGAAATTGAAGAGAAAATGAATTTAGTTCGTGATATTTGTAGCTTAGGAAGAAATGCAAGAGAAGATGCAGGTATTAAAGTTCGACAACCTCTTCATTTCATGATTCTACCTCAGGTAGATGAACCTGTTTTGGAAGGGTTAGAAGGAATTATTAAAGAAGAACTTAATATAAAAGAGATTGTGTATCGTAGTGATATGACAGAGTATATGGATTATACGGTAAAACCAAATTTCCGAGTAGTTGGTAAAATGTTAGGTTCTAAGATGAAAGAATTCCAAGAAGTAGTGAGTCATTTTGATATTCATGATGTCAATCAGATTCAAGCGGGATACTATACGATTGATTTTATGGGAGAAAAAATGGAAATTACTCCCGATATGATTGTTACTACTTTATCGAATAAAGAAGGTTATTGTGCCGCTAGTAATGGGGCGACGAGTGTCGTTTTGGATACGACTTTAACTGAGGATCTTATCTTAGAAGGATTGGCTCGGGAAGTCGTTCGGAAGATTCAAAGTATGCGGAAAGAAGAGGATTTTGTCATTACGGATCATATCAAAGTCTACTATCATGGGGATGAAATGTTTGATAAGATGCTTCTTCGTTATGATGACTTTGTAAAAGGAGAGACACTTGCCGAGAAACTTATTTTGGATGAGTCTTTAAAATGTGACATGGAACTTAATGATAGTCTTGTAGGACTTCGGGTTGAAAAAATTAAGAATTAATAAAGGGGATGAAATCATGAATTTTGCTTGCAGTAGTTTGACGTTAGAAACGCTTGATCAGAAACATTTATTTGGGCGTACTTATGATATGGATACTTTGTTTGGAGGAAAGTTTATCTTTCTTCCACGCCATTTTGATTTTGTTTTGAATGTGAAAGGAGAAAAAGAGGAAAGCCTTTATGCTGTGCTTGGTTTAGGATTATTGGGCTTTCCTACGCCTTTCTTATTTGATGGTATGAATGAGCATGGTTTGATGGGAGCATTATTGTATTATCCTAAGTTTGCTACTTATCAAGATTTTCAAGAGAAAAAGTTGAATGTTAACGTGGGCTTTTTCCTTACTTTGATGTTAGGAAGTTGCAAGAATGTTGAAGAAGTATGTCAAAGAGTCAAAGAAATTAATTTGATCGAAGAAGAAGCTTATCAAATTAAGTTGCCTCTTCATTTCATTTTTAGTGATAAGAGTGGAGAAGCGGTTGTGATAGAACCGGATGCTTCCGGATTATCTGTTCATCGAGAGACGATTGGTGTTTTAACGAATAGTCCGAATTATGAATGGCATAAGCAGAATTTAAGGAATTACCTTGGTATGTACAGTGAGGCGAAAGAGTCACAAGAGATTCACGGTTTTACGGTGACGCCTTTTGGGGAAGGTAGTGGCTGTCTTGGTTTACCAGGAGATTATACGCCGCCATCTCGTTTTGTGCGTCTTGCTTATCTTCGTAATTTAATTCGAAAGCCCAAAGATGAGGCTGCAGGAGTTTGTGAAATGTTTCATCTTTTTGATACGGTAACCATTCCTTTTGGGGTTCATAAGAATAAAAAAGGGCAGGACGAAGGAACTTTTTATAGTAATGTTATGTGTGCGGAGAGCCTTACTTATTATGTTTCTTTTTATACCAATCGAAGAGTTGTGGCCATTTCTTTGGAGAAAGAAAAAGAAGGAACGGAGCTTAAGACATTTTCTCTTCCAGAAGAGGAAGAAATTCGGTTTTTAAATTAGAAGAGGAACCAAAGTAGGATAAGTGTTTTAGAATATAGTAGGTGATGAGTGATGAAAAAACTAAGTGAATTATATCCAGTGGAAAGTGATGTGGAAATTCTAGGGATTAAGATTAATTCTAAAGAAGTAAAGCCAGGAGATTTGTTTGTTTGTACGATGGGGGTTACAGCTGACCGTCACTTGTTTTTGGAGGAAGCAATTCAAAATGGGGCCGTGGCGGCGATTGTTTCTCGTGATGTGGGCAATCAACCGATTCCTTTGATTCGGGTAAAAGATACTAATGAAGAACTTAGAAATGTATGTGCGAAATTTTATGATTATCCTTATCAAAAAGCAGAAATGATTGGGGTTACCGGGACGAATGGAAAAACAACGGTCGCTGAAATTCTTTATCAATTGCTTGGCGATGATTGTGCTTATCTTGGGACGAATGGGAAAAAATATAAAGGTAAGAAAGAAAGTATTCGTAATACGACTCCTGATGTGGATCGGCTTTATCTTTATTTTGATGAGTTTTTAAAAGCAGGATGTCATACGATTTGTATGGAAACTTCGAGTGAGGCTTTCTTTCGTCATCGGCTTGATCAAATCACCTATGATTTAGCGATTTTAACCAATATTACGCAGGATCATTTGAATATTCATAAAACATTAGAAAATTATATTGATTGTAAATGTCAATTGTTTCGACAAGTCAAAGAAGATGGTTATTCCATTTTAAATAGTGGGGATAAGTATTTTGAAAGAGTAAAAAGTTGTGCGAAAGGGCATCTTGTTACTTATGGTTTTTCGGAAGAGGATACCCTTTTCATCAAAGGTTATCAAGAAGAAGTCGATGGCACGTTAGTTACGTTCGTTTATCAAAATCAAGAATATCAAGTCAAAAGTCCCTTGGTGGGATCGTTTAATGTTTTAAATTTAGCGGCAAGTCTTTTAGCGTGTTTTTGTCGGAAGATGGAGATTCCGGATGTCCTAAAAAGAGTGGAAAAGTTACATCAAATCGAAGGAAGAATGGAAATCTTACCATTTACGAAAGAATATACAGTCATGCTTGATTATGCTCATACGGCGGATGCGTTAGAAAAAATTTTGAATTATCTTAATAAAGTTAAAAAGGCGCGAATTATTACCGTTACGGGAAGTGCTGGAGGAAGAGAAAGAGAAAAGCGGCCGTTGATGGGAAAAGTGGTTTTGGAAAAGTCTGATTATGTTATCTTTACCATGGATGATCCAAGGGAAGAAGATGTGAATCAAATTATTGATGATTTAGTAAGTGGAACTCCAAAGAAAAATTATGAGAGAATTGTTGATCGAAAAGAAGCGATTCATAAAGCCCTTTCTATGGCTCAAAAAGACGATATTGTTTTAATTGCTGGGAAAGGAAGAGATGATTATATGGCGCTTGGAAAGGAATATGTTCCTTATTGTGATTATGATGTAATCCAAGAATATTATCAAAAGTGATTTACACTTTTATATTTGTCTATTGTTGTCAAATGAAGATGTTTGTGTTATCCTGTTATTGAGGGATTTTAATGAAAAAGATATTATCTATTATAAATGTTTTTCTTTGTATGGCAATGATACTTATGGTATCTGTAACGCAGACTGATGTTAAGGTCATTGAAGTTGACAGTAAAATTAATCGTGTCAACAGTGATTCTATTAAAGTCAATGATGCGGAACAGGTTGCTGTTGAAGTGTCAAGTGAAGAAGATGATTCTACTTTTGATGAAGTAGAAGAAGAACCGGAAATAGTTGTCGAGGAAAAAGCTACGACAGTTATAGAAAAGCCTCAGGAAGAAGAAAAGAAAGAGGAAAGTTCTTCAGCTTCCCCTTCTTCTCCAAGTACACCTCCTGTGGATTCTTCGACCATCACGGCTTTTGTTGGGGATAAATTTACTGCAAAAATGAGTGGCTATGGATCGGATATTGGTGACTTTACCGCATCGGGACAATACATTAGAGAAAGTATTTACTATCAAGATCCTACTTATGGAGAGGTACGTATTTTATCGGGTGGAAGAGAGTATCCTTTTGGGACGATTGTCAAAGTAACCGATAGTTCTCTCGGTGAATTTTACGGTATTGTATTAGATCGCGGTGGAAATATTGGAAGAGGCGAAGGGAAAAAATTTGCCTTTGATTTATTATTTAAAACAACGGATGAGGCCTTTGCCTTTGGAGTTAGTACCGCACAGTTTGAAATATTAAGAGTTGGATATTAAAAAGAAACAGGGGTTTTAAGACTGTTTCTTTTCTTTTTGATAAACTTTTACTGTATTTATTTGCCCTTCTTTTTCCATTGTATTCGCTAGCCTTTGCCAAAATTTTAATTTCTTTTCAACTCTTGTTTCTTGCTTTTGATCACTCATGAAAGATTCTATGCTTTCTGAAGTTAATATCGATCGGTTTTTTACCGTATTAAGACAAAAATCATAATTAAAAAAGTAAGGATGATAATCATATTGTTCTAAGAATAGAGATAGTTTTTCTCCTGTTTCATTAGGCCCCTCTAAGTGATAACGAAGTTTTTCATATTGCATTGCTTTGTGCATATGTTGATAGATGGCGCTTCTTGTTACTAGTCTTTGTGGCTCTTTTAATGGTTTGTGAAAATGATTTCGTATTTTTTCTTTGCTTTTCTTTTCGGCAAAGGCAATGATTTCTTCTTTCGTTAACTCTCGTTGTTCTTGTTCTTCTAAATTTTCTTTTAGAATCAAATATTCTATGTTAGTAAGATGGTAAAGAAGAGCTGTTTTGGTTAGAGCAAGATCGATCTTTACTCTTATTTCATTTGTATCTCCTTCGCTTAAATCAATGCTGTTCATCACTTCTTGAGCCCAAGGATGAGATAATTCTTCTGTTTGCATTTGCATATAATCTAACCATAAATTTATAATTTCTGTATTCATAGTTTCCCCCTCTTTAAATGCTCTAATATTTTACCATATTTTTCATTATTTTTCAAGGACTAGTTTTTTTCCTCTTTTCCGTGATAGAATAGGAAAAGTGAGGTATTAGAATATGAATGAAAGAATTGTAAAAGAAATTAGTGCTAATTTAAATATAACGCCAAAGCAGGTGGAGACAGTATTAACGATGTTAGAAGAGGGGAATACGATTCCTTTTATTGCTCGTTATCGAAAAGAAGCGACAGGGGCTTTGACCGAAGAAGTAATTCGGCAGATTGATGAAGTGTATCAGTATCAAGTGAATCTTTTAAAAAGAAAAGAAGATGTCATTCGTTTGATTGAAGAAAAAGATATGATGACAGAAGAACTTAAGGAAGCAATTTTAAATTGTCAAAAGTTAGTAGAAGTAGAAGATTTGTATCGTCCTTATAAAGAGAAAAAGAAAACAAAAGCGACGGAAGCGATTGCTTTAGGATTGGAACCTCTTGCGAAAATGATCATGAGTTTTCCAGAAAAAGGAGATCTTGTATCCCTTGCGAGTAAGTTCTTAACGGATCAAGTAAAAACGTGGGAAGAAGCGGTTACGGGAGCCAAATATATTATTGCAGAGTGGATTAGTGATAATGCCAGTTATCGAAAGTGGATTCGGAGTTTCTTGTATCGGACAGGAAGTCTTGTGAGTAAGAAAAAGAAAAATAGTGAAGATCCTAATGCTACTTATGAGCTTTATTATGATTATCAGGAACCAATAAAAGGAATGAAACCACATCGAATTTTAGCTATAAATCGGGGAGAAAAAGAAGGTGTTTTATCGGTTAAATTAGATTATGATGGGAAAGAGATTGAAGGATATTTAGAAAAGAAAATTATTAAGAGAAAGAGTTTTGTGGAGGATAGTGTAAAAGAAGCGATTGCAGATAGCTTAAAACGATTAATTTTGCCTTCTGTGGAGCGTGAAGTAAGAAGTGAATTAAAAGAAAAAGGGGAAGAACGGGCGATTGAGAATTTTGCTGATAATGTGGAACATCTCTTATTAACCCCTCCTTTAAAAGAGAAAGTTGTTATGGGGTATGATCCGGCTTTTCGAACCGGGTGTAAGTTAGCAGTTTTAGATAAAACAGGTAAGCCTTTAGAAATTGCGGTCATTTATCCGACGGAACCACATTGTGATATAGAAGGATCAAAAAAGAAGATGCTTGAATTGATTGATAAAAATCAAGTTGATATTATCGCGATTGGTAATGGAACGGCTTCTAGAGAAAGTGAAGCTTTTGTGGCTTCCGTGATTCGGGAGGCGAAACGAAAAGTAGAGTATGTTATTGTCAGTGAAGCGGGGGCATCTGTTTATTCTGCTAGTCCTCTTGCTATTTCCGAATTTCCTGATCTTACGGTTGAAAAAAGAAGTGCCATTAGTATTGGAAGAAGAATTCAAGATGCTTTATCGGAATTAGTTAAGATTGATCCGAAAAGTATTGGGGTAGGGCTATATCAACATGATGTTCCTGCCAAGCAATTGGATGATTCCCTTACGTTTGTGGTAAGTAAAGTAGTGAACCAAGTTGGTGTTAATATTAATACAGCAAGTCAAAGTATTTTAAGTTATGTATCAGGAATGTCAAAAAAAGTGATAAATTCTATCTTAGATTATCGAAACCAACATGGAAAATTTATGGATCGGGAAGAATTATTAAAAGTAAAAGGAATGACCCCTAAAGTTTATGAACAAGCGATTGGATTTCTTCGGATTGTTGATGGGGATAATGCCCTTGATCGGACACCAATTCACCCAGAAAGTTATGATAAAACAAAAAAACTTCTTGATTTTCTTCATTTATCTTCTGCAGATATTGGTACGAAAAAGATGTATGAAGCATTAGAAAATATTGATTTGGAAGAACTAGAAAAGAGTTTAGAAATTGATTCTTATACATTAGAAGATATTATTTCGGCTTTAAAACAACCAGAGCGGGATCCACGTGATAATTATCCACAACCTATTTTAAGAAGCGATATTCTACATATAGAAGATTTAAAAAGAGGAGAGAAATTACAAGGAACGGTACGTAATGTTGTCGATTTTGGGTTATTTATTGATATCGGATTAAAAAATGATGGTCTTGCTCATATTTCAAAATTATCGAAAGATTATTTACGGCATCCTTCGGAAAAATTTTCAGTAGGAGATATTGTAGATTGTTATGTAGAAGAGGTAGATGTAGAAAAAAAGAAAGTGAAGCTATCTATTTTACCACTTCTATAGATGAAAACGTTGATTTTTCAAGGAAAAATGCGAAAAAAGTGTTAGTGTAGAATAAGTGTGGAGATTTTCCACCTAAAAAAAGATTTATAATTTAAATTAATTGTAAGTTAGAGGGAGTAACTATGGTTTCTAAATATCTTGGACATTCAAATTCAAGTGAAACTTT
>CALVJC010000090.1 GCA_944331945.1 uncultured Bacilli bacterium | reverse complement strand
TTTGTTCAAGACCACCAATTCTTTTTAATAAGTCACCTTTTTTATCAGAATAATCATCAATAATTTTCATTAAAGCATTCAGCTTATTACTCAATTCTTGATATTCCCTCGTATTTAATAAAGCACTAATAGAATCAAACTCTATACCACATTTTTTCTTTTGCTCTACATAATCAAGCAAAATACCATAGGTATTATCATAACTGTGTGTAATGTCCTCTTCTCTTGCTTTTTGGGTATCAAGCACTTCTCTTTTTGAGTGTATTTTATCCATTACAAGTTCTAACGATTGCACTGCTTCCTTTAATTTTCCTATATTTTCTTTGACAGTACAATAAATATCAAGCCTTAAAGGATAGACACCTCGATAACCTTCTAACTCCAAAAGAATCATTTCAATCTGTTTTTGAAATTCTCGAATTTTTTCTTCCACTTGATTTTGTTTCTCATGTAAAAATTGTCGCTCTAATTCATTCTTTAAAATTTGTTCTGCTACATTTTCTAAGTCACGATTATCTGGAAATTTATTATGTTCTTCTATCAACCCTGCGATATTTTGCTCTAAAGTTTTAATTCCCTGTTCCACAGCATTTAACTCTTCCATCCATCCTCTAACAACTTCTTCTTGGGCACGCACATCCTCTTCATGACGTTTTTTTCGCAAGAGTTCTCCAATAAATTTACTTTCATATTGCTGTGCTGTTTGCCCTTTAAAGAAATCAAATTGAAATGATGTTTCATTAATCCATAAAGGGTCTTTGTCACTAATACTAATAGACTCTAAAATTTGTTTAATATACTCTTCATCAAATATGTCATTCAATGATGGTTTTAAATACTTCGTTAAATTTTCTTTTTTCTTAGAACTTGGAACAAGATAAGAAATATTTTTGTTTTTTAACTTAGAAATATCCTGTGTTTTTAAAATTTTTGCATTTAAAATTCCAGAAGAATACAAAGACTCCTCTAATCGATTACAAACGTCTTCACTAAGTCCCTCTACAAACTCAACCGCTTGATAAAAAGATAAATATGGAATATTTTGTTCTTTTAAAAAGGCGATCGATTCTTCTTGAAGTTCCATTTCTTGAAAAGTTATCTCTTTTTCGTTTAGTAATGTTTCCAACTTAGTTTGTTCTTCTTGTAACCTCTCTACAATTTGTTCTTTTTTTGATTTAGAACTAGCAAGATCCATTGTAACCTTCGCATAACTATTTTGAAATAATTCATCATATTTTAAAACAATTTGTTGATAATTTTCTTTCGTATACTCTTCCAAAGTAGTGACCATACTTCTATAGTCTGTTTCATCAATAGTCAAATACTTATTATGTTGCATCAAATAACGTAAAGAATCAAAAAAGATAGTTTGTTCTTGCTCTAATTCTTGATATAAATCATTCTTATCATTTTCAAGATGCTCATACTGTTTTTTTAACTCTTCAAACGTATCAGACTCTCTATTTTGTTCTTCTAAAAGTTTTTCTTTTTTCTCCAATAAAGCTAAAACGGTTACTATTTCTTCTTCTTTTTCTTTTAAAATACTATAGAAATAATCAAAGTTCTTTTGCTCTGTTTGAAAAACATTTAAAAAATCTTCCATCTGCATCTCACTACTTAAATCCAAAATTTCCGTAGTTACATCAGTTTGTTCTTGTAATAATTCTGATAATTCTTGTTCTAAGTTGCCAGTAGCATCCTTTAATAAAGCAAGTTTTTGTTTTAAAAGATCTAAATTGCTTTCTTCTTGCTCTATCTTTAAAGAAAAATCTTTAATTTCCTTTTCTAGCTCGAGTTTACGTCTGGTTTTTTCCTCTAAATCTTGATTGCCAAGTTGTTCTTTTTCAAATTTTGCTTTAGTATATTCATCATCTAAAGCAGTTGCTTGCTCTTTTAAATGCTCTAATTCCACCTGAAAAGATTTAATTTTCTTTTCTTTAGAATGGATCGAATCCATCAAATCTTTTCTTTCTTTTATTTGATTCAAGTAAAGAGCAGCTTTTTGATATAAAATCGTTTCATTATAATTTTGCATGACCTTTACAAAATTACCAATCGTCTTAATTGTATTTTGTAATTCTTCCATTTTTTCCCGTGTTTGATTTAAACTCTCAATCGTATCTGATAATGGCCGAAGATCACTATCCGCTAAAGGAGGCAAAACATCATTTAATACAGTCATTAATTTCGTTGGTTTAAATTCTTTAGATAACTTAGGACTTCTAAGTTGAATCAAAACCTGAATAAATTCATCATAAGAATCAATATTTGGAAATTGGAATAACAAATCATTTACCATTTTTTTATAATCTTTGGTTGTTTCCACAAATCCATTTTGTGTTCCTAAAGCCGCCTTTAACTCTAACTTTGTAAGTGGTGTTTTATGAAGTCCATCTTGACACTTATATAAGAAAAAGTCATGATTCACTCGTCTTCCATCTTTTAGAGCAAAACCAAAGAAATCAGTATTCTTACCAGTTCTAGCCCGAAGACCCATGCCAATTGTGATATACTCTGAAGTATCCGTATTGCAAAACTCCATATAAAGATATCCAGTACTATCTTCTTTTTCATTGTTTTCCCCGAGTAAATAATATTCAATATGTTTATCACTGGAACCAAACGTATCTAACCTTTTAGGAGACTTGTTTCCATCCAAAATAAGTGGAATAAAAGATTGCATCGTCACAGATTTTCCTGAACCATTTTCTCCACGTAACAACAATTTACCATCAAAGAAAGAAAATTCTTCCTCATCATAAAGCCAAAAATTTAATAATCCAATTTTTGTTGGTTTAAACATGTTCTTCACCTCCAAATAAATCTAGTTGGGTTTTATCATCTTTTACTAACTTTGCTTGAAACCTAGAAACACTAGGTAACACCAAATACCCATCATCCATTTCTCTTATAAATGCATATTCTTTCATATAAGAAATCACTTCTTCTTGAAATTTAGAAAATGTTAACTCCAAAAAGTGTTTACTAAAATAAGAGGAACACTCAGTACGAAGATTTTTCAAAATCATTTCTAAACTTTCCTTTGAAATATGACCTACTTCAAATTCATCCAAAAAAATTTCCTCTTTTAAAATCATTTGATAAAGGCGCTCATTCACCATAAGAACAATCTCACTAATTTTTTTATTATTCGGAAAATTTTCTTTTTTTGTGCTATTTTCATATTCGTATAAAAACGCCATATTTCTGGTGACTTCTAATTCATAACCTAATTGTTCAAATTCTTCTTTCATATGACCCCGTAACTTTTTAATATAATCATAATCAGATACTTGAGCATCCACAGAAAATAAAACAGGCGTATAAAAAAGATTACGATAAACCCGGTATCGCCTTACATCCCCTTTTTCTTCATTTTGATACATCCACTCTTCTTTTAAAAAATCATCGGGCTTTGTAAAAGAAAAAATTTCATTAGAAAATAATCGCATTACGTAGTTAGCAAGTCCCGTTGCTTCATACAAAACTTGGGCATTTTGATTATCACCAAAACTTACGCTTTCCGTATCTTTTACCTTTATGACAGAGATATCAGCAAGAAAATCCATAACTCTGGTAAAACTTTTTCGATCAACCCGTAAATTCCAGTCCGGAACATGTTCGAGTTCCATAGTCATCGCCGTATTTTTGACATATTCAATCAAATTAGAAAGAACAAAAATGTCTCCTCGCGTTTTATCTTCTAAATACAAAAGAACAATACATAATAGTACATAGTCCAAAACTGTTTCAAAAGAAGAAATCCCGCATCCTTCCATCGTTGTTGCCGGAATTTTTTCAAGTTTAATAAACCGATCATGAACAATCAACCGACTTCCTAAATTTTTAGTTAAAAAATCTCTAATCTTACCTTGATTTCTCTTAATATTATAATAAAGAGCAGGATCTTTTTCTTTCACAATCCAAAATTCACTTAATAATGCTCTTAACTCTGTAGCTAGCTCTTCCATTATGATTCCCCCTCAAAAACAATTTGAAGATTTTGCAAAACAAAAACTCCATCCTCGCTAATAATATGACATTCCTCTTTGGTATCTCCAAAAATCAACTTATATTTAAGTCCAAACATTGGTTCCTTTGCTTCTTTATCAATCCTAGCACGACTAATTAAATTCAACAAATACTGCCGTTCTTCTTTTTTTAAATACACATCACCTTTTAAATTTACTATTTTCTCACTCACAAACTTCTCTAAAATTTCTCTTTTTTCTTGTTCTTTCTTTTCGTATTCTAACAAAGCTTCTTTTTTTTCTAAAGACTTATCTACAATAATACTATGTCGTTTTTCTTGACGAATTTTTTTATCATTAGGAAGAACTTCAATCATAGTTGGTGGCACTTCATAAGATAAAATCAAAGAATCAGTCTTACAATTACTAAATCCCTTATAATGACTAACCGAAGAAACTCCAAAAACTGCATTAGATAACTTTCTCGCTTCCGATACCTTACTCATCCGATCAAACAATTTACAAATATGTTTATATTCTTCTTTTCGTTGTACCATGTTCCCATGTAATTCAATCAAAGAAGAGGCACATTTCGTAATCTGACTAATAATAGAGCTTGTCACATCTAAAAGCCGATCTCCTTCACATTTGCCATTGGGATTAATAAACCACTTATAAATACTTTTCCATCTTCCAAGATTCACTTGATTAAACTTTTCATAATTAAAATCAGGATAAATCTTTGGCGTATCTTTTTGATATTGTTCTAACTTAGCAATAAAATGTACGGAAAAATCATCGGGTAATTGTTTCAAAAAAGCCTTAATCATATCAGCTTGATTTAAATACCCTTGAATAAACTCTTTTAAATATTGCACCATCTTATTTTTATATTCCAAAAACACTGCACTTTGTAATAATTCTTCCGTTTTAGATTCTTGAAATTTCTTTAAAAAATCTTGATAATTCAAATTAATATTTTGAAATTCATTAGAGATTCTTTCCCATAAATCCGTTAATTCCTCAGGCGTCATAGTATCCATATTTTTTAATTGAAACAAGTAAGACTTCAACACCTCAAATCGTTTTGGAGATAAAGATGCAACTTTCACTTCTAATTCCTCTAATTCAATCGTCATTCGCTCGATGACAATAGCGTAATCTGTCATTTGATATCGTAATCTCTTTAGATTAAACTCTTCAATAGAACTAGCATTTTTTACATCTTGCACAGTCGTCAAACTTAAATTATCCACTAAAAAAGCTAAATCTCGTTCCAGATCATCTAAAGTATAATTTGTAATTTTATCCTTTAATTCCTCAAAAATATCTTCCTTATATAACCAGTTTTCTGCCTGTTCATATTTATGATAAAAAAAGCGCATAATTGGTCGATAACGATAGGAATTCTCTTGTGATAAATACTTTGTTTCTGTAATTGCTTTTTGTAATACTTCAAAATTATCCATAGACACCTTCTTTTGCCATATTCTACCATATCATTATTTATTTGCAAAGAAAAACTTACATTCAAAAAAAGCTGGTAACATGATGCATCAACCTCTTTTAGACATACAAGGCCTTTATTTCTAGTTAATTATCCTCTAACAACCATTTTACAATATTTTTATGAATAATACCCTTTTGCGAAAAATCAAATTGATCCATGGAAAGCACATACTTAGGATAATTATCCTCAATTTTAGAAAAAGCGCCAAATTCTCTTTCTATCACCGCGTCATCTGATAATAAATACGTCTCTTTCTATTACATTAAGAAATATTAATCCAAAAAATAGTGGACTCTAACAGTTCACTATTTTTCAGTAATTAAACTATTTTGAATTAAAAAGTCTCTTGCCACATCTTCTGGTCTTTGTTGTTCTTCATCAACCTTATAATTAAGTTCACGCATC
>CALVJC010000089.1 GCA_944331945.1 uncultured Bacilli bacterium | reverse complement strand
CTAAGAGATCCTGTCTCGATGTTTGAACCGATCTATAACGATGGAGGCGATACCATTTATTTATATGATCAAATAGAAGATAAAAGACAAACTGGAAAAGAAATGGAAAGTCATCTGTTGACCCAAGATGCCTTATCTTGCTTAGATGAAAGACAGCAACATATTTTAGATGAACGTTTCGTTATCGGCAAAACGCAAATGGAAATTGCCGAAGAATTATCAATTAGTCAAGCTCAAGTTTCAAGATTAGAGAAAAATGCTATTAAGCAATTGAAAAAAATTTTAAAATGATAAAAAAAGAGAAAGCATAGAAACCGCTTTCTTTTCATATTTTTTAATAGTAGGTGAGTGGGATGAGATTGTCAGATTTACAGAGTAAGGATATCGTAAATACCATTGATGGCCGAAATATTGGTAATATTATCGATGTAAAAATAGACGAAAGAAGTGGCGCTATTTTAGCTTTAGTTGTAGAACCAAATAAGAAAATGCTTTCCTTTTTAAATAGGGGAGTCGATACCGAAATTGCCTGGCAAAGTATTGAGCGAATTGGAGAAGACGTGATCCTGGTTCGAATAAATTAAAAATGTCTCAAAAACTACATTTAAAAAAAACCTCTCGTCCATGTCCCAAAGCTCTTATCTTTCTTATTACTTTTCTAATCGCTCTTCTGTTTGCCTTCCTTTTTATTTTAAGTGCAGGAAAAAAATTAGAAACCATCATCATTCGCTATGCCACGAGTGAAGCCACCAAAATAGCTACCACCATCCTAAACGATGTTGTTCGAGCCGAAGATTTAATTCCTTCCGAATCCCTTTATACCATTACCAAAGATCAAGATGGTTATATTCAACTTCTTACCTTCAATACCGAAACAAGCCAAAAAATTTTAGCAGACATTAATGAAAGAGCAACCAAAAGACTCGTCGCCTTAGAAAATGGGAAAAGTGATGACTTAGAATTATCAAATGCCTTAAAAGGAACACGTTTAACTTACTTAAAAGATGGCATTGTCTGTGATATCCCCATTGGAGTATTACTAGGAAACTCGCTCCTTGTCAATGTTTCTCCATCCATTCCCCTTCGCTTTTCTTTTATTGGAAGTGTAACCAGTAATTTAAAAACCAAAGTAACCCCTTATGGTATCAATAATGCTTTAGTAGAAGTAGTAATTGAAGTAACAATCACCGAACAAATTACTATGCCTCATCGTACCGAAAGAATACCAGTCACCGAAGAAGTAAGTTTAATGGTCGAAATGATTCAAGGACAAGTGCCAAGCTACTATTTTGATAGTTTGAATCGAAATTCTCAAGAGTTATCTCTTCCTTTTGAAACGGAAACATGATAAAATAAACATAGGATGTGACCAAAATGATAGAATTATTAGGAGAGAAGTACGAACTAATAAGAGATGATGATTGCTTTCAATTAGAAGAAGTAAAAGAAAAGATAACCGACTATTTTTTACCTTATGATTATATCTGCGGAGATTATGCTTATAATAAGGTTCGCTTAAAAGGATTCTATGATTCTAATCACAAAAATGCCAAAGAAAGAAACGATATTAAGAACCTAGATCACTACATTAAAGACTATTGTGCTTATGGATCAAAGATTTTTTTGTTGAAAAAAGCAAAATAATACTTTCTATTTTGTTTTTTTTATGTTAAGATGATATATATAGAATAGGAAAAGGGAGGATTGTCCATGGAAAATACAGAAAAAATGACAATGTCGATTATAGAAGAGGACGGTTCTATTGATGAAGTGGAAGTAGTAATCGCCTTCGAATTTAAAGACACCAAAAAGGAGTATGTGGTGTATACCAAAAATGAAAAAGATGAAAATGGTAATGTTACGGTGTACGTTTCAAGAGTAGATCGTTCTCAAGGAGATACTCCGCAACTATATGGAATTGAAGATGAACAAGAATGGAATCGAGTAAAGGACGTATTGCGCAAACTATCAAAGAAAGACTAAGTAGAGGGTGGAGGCGAACAAAATGTCAGAGGCAATGAAGAATAAACTAGATAATGAAGAATTTAGAGTCAAAAAGGTAGAAGGAAAAGCTTATGCTCGAAAAGCTCCTCGAAAGCTAAAATTACAAAAGCAATCCCAAGCGGCAGTCTTGGAAGTACAAAAGGCTTTCTTGCAAGAAATGGTTAATGAAGCGGAAAGAGTACAAGATAGAGCTCATGAAGCAATGGATTTGAGTATGAGTGAAGAAGAAAAGGAACTAACAAAGAGAAATTTCGAACAAGCTTCCGTTTATGTTAATTTTTTGGAAGATCAACTAGGAGAATTTAATAAATATTATAATAAAGTAGTAGCTTCTTCGAAAAAGCATAGCAAAGCCATGAAGACTCCATTATGGGCTGTAAAACGCTTCCTTTTCGGCTGGAAATATCGGAAAGAAGCAACAAAAGCTTATGAAACAGCAGTAAAAACGGTTGGCATAACTCCAAGAGAAGAAAAACGTTATAACTTTGATAGCATTAACACCGAAGCGATTCAACAAGCCGTAAAAGAAGCATTTGAAAAAGACAATACGAAATCCGTAAATGAAGTAAAAGAAAACATTCTTGAAGAACATAAAATTGCAGAACCAGCTCCATCTCCAGCTCAAGCAAGATTCACCAGTGAAGAAATGGATGATATTTTAAAACCTGAGCAAAAAGCGCAAACGGAAACGAAAGAGCAAACAATTCCCGTTAAGAATATTGGTGATTTTGATTCTCGTTTTCAACAAGAAAAACAAGTTCCTGCAGAAACCAAAGAGGATATTTTCCAAAGTCCAGCACCAGTATATCAAATGCCAGATTTTCTAAAAAATATCACACCAAAACAAGAAGAAACCCCTGAAGCAAAACAAGCTCCTACACCAAAGCAAGAGCCTGCTTATGAAGCTAAAAGGGAAGAGAATCCATTTAATCCTATCATGAATTCTCAACGTCAGGAGATTGAAAAACTAAGAAGAGAGCAGTCTAATTTAGAAGATGCTAAAAATGATATGAGCAAAGAAAGCTATCAAAAAGAAAGTGATATGTTAGATAAATATTTAACGGAAGCACAAAATAAATATCAAGAAACACAAAAAGATTCCTCAAGATGGGAAAGCATTCAAGCTATGCCAAAAGGAGAGTTTGATAGGATTATTCCAAAAGATAAAGAAGAAAAAGAAGCCATAGAAAAAGAGAAAGAAAGAAGATTAGAAGAATTTAGAAATAGTATTTCTTCCAATCCACTACCACCAAAACAAAGCGATTCTATTTTTGATAACAATCAAAACCCAGTAGCAAGTAGTAGTACAAGTGATGAATTAGAAGAGGAAGACTTTGCAATCTTAGATCGTTATTCCAAAGCGCAACAAGAAGTACAATCCAAAGAAGAAACACTTGCTCAATCACAAGAAAAATTACAGCAAGCAATGAGTAGGGCAGCAAAAGCGAAAAAAGAAACGGAAGAACTTGTAAATACGTTAAAAACAAATCTTCAAGGATTAGAAAGAAGAAACGAAGAGTTAAATAGTCAAGTAGAAGCAACAAACTCAAAAATAGAGCAAGAAAATGCAAGCTTCGAAAGAACGATGAAGATGCAAAAAGCAATTTTAGAAATGACACGAAATGAAATGACTTCTGAAAATAAAGGAGAAATAAGAACGGCGAAAACAATGTAACCGTTCTTTCTCGGTTAAGCAATAAAAAGGAGGATTTATGACCAAAGATATGGAACAAAACGAGCGCGAAATGATTTTTTCACCCTCTAATTTAAGTAGAGAAGTCACAAAAGAAAAAGCTTCTTTAGAACAAGAGGATGACTTTGCTCTCATTGAGCGCTATCATCAAGTACAACAAGAAGTACAAACAAAAGAAGATGCTTTAAAAAATTCGCAACTTCAATTGGAACAAGCAGAAACAAGAACTCAAAAAGCGAAAAGGGAAACCGAAGAATTAATTGGTACTTTAAAAAGTAATCTTCAAAATTTAGAGAGAAGAAATCAAGAATTAGATGAAGAGGTGGAAGATACAAATTCTAAAATTGCCAAAGAAAATGCTAATTTTGAACGAATGGTAAAAATGCAAGAAGCAATATTAGGATTAACCTCAAGAGGAAAGAGAAGAACGAAGTAATCGTTCTTTTTCTTTGTAAAAAATCATATAAAATAGTGAGGAGATCGCTATGCAAAATGCTCTTTTTTATTATTATCATCTTTATCCAGAATCGATATGGAAAAAGAAGGGCCGTTTCTTTTTTTCCAAAGATAATATCAATTATCAATTAATTCCTATCCATCGTTCCGAGCAAGAAATAAAACAAATCGTAGAACTAAATATGTTATTGCCTTTTGATCAGTTTCCTAAAATAATAAAAAACCAAATGGGTCAATACTTAAGTCAAATAGAAAACCATTTTTATCTTTTAACTGCTTTTTTTACCCAAAATCGCAATCAACAATGGAATCAGTTCCAAAATCCTCTTTATTTGCCTCTTCCTATCCCCAACTTTCCACTTTTAAACCACTCCAACTGGTATGACCTCTGGATAAAGAAAATAGACTATTTTGAGTATCAAAAAGCCTATATTAAAAATAAATATCCACTTCTTTATAACAGTTTAGATTATTATATTGGTTTAGCTGAAAATGCCATTAGTTATATCAAAGAAGTAGAAAATAGAGAAGGGGGAAGACAAAACATTGGAATTGCTCATCGTCGCCTTACGAAACAGCAAACATTAGAAGAAATAAACGATCCCTTAAATATTATTCTGGATTACCAAGAACGAGATATGGCCGAATATCTAAAGAATCTTTTCTGGGATAACCAAATAACAGAAGTAAAGTTAGAGGAACTGTTAGAGCAGATAATATTATCAAAAGGAAACTTACCAAGACTACTCGCTCGTCTTCTATTTCCTAGTTATTATTTTGATTGTTATGAAAAAATTATTAATGATATTGAAGAAGAGAAGAGCATTTTAAAATACACCCAAAAAACGGAAGACTATGAAGCCTTCCTAAAAGAAATTTGGCATAAAGCCATGCAAAAACAAACCCTTCCCATTCCGGATTGGCTAAAATGAATCGTTAAGATTACGAACTTCTTGTACTTCCGGAATTTCATTCATCAGCATTTGTTCAATTCCATCTTTTAATGTAATATCGGAAAAGCCACAATTCGCACAAGCCCCTGTTAATCGCACATAAACAATACCATCTTCAAACTTAACAAACTCTAAATTTCCTCCATCACTAATTAAAAAAGGACGAAGTTCATCAATTAAAGCTAAAATTTTTGCTTCTGTTTCCATAGTTATCACCAACCTAAGTATAGAATAGAAGAGTAGAAAATTCAAGATACCAACTATTTCATATTTACAACTTATTAATTTTGATTTTCACTATAACATTCCCTTTTGTAATATAATGTTCTTAATTTGTCTAATCCCAAGGTCTTATAACTGATTTCATCAAAACCATAGGAAATTAACTCATCAATTAATTTTTTTCTTTGCGCCTCTAATGGCATATCATAATAAAGTTCGTTATCGTAATAAACGAGTAATCCTATATCGTTAATCTCTTGTAATTGAATTTTACTATTCATGTCTTTTTTTGAGTAATGATGATCATATTTAAGAGTATCAAATATTTTCTTATACCCAAATTTAAATAATTTTTCTTCAAATTCTCCTAAACTGCTAAGAGGAACCTCATTAATATCTATTTCTTTTAACAAATTATTTTGAACTTGATAGAAACCATCATCACAACTTCTTAATCGAATGCAAGCCTTTTTCATATCGCTTTCACGGAAGCCATCTAAAATTTGATTTGTGTAATAAATATCATGTGTTTTAACATTAAAATCATTCACAAAACCTTTATTTTTTAATAACGTGTCATAATAATCCATTCCTTTTTTTAGCTTTATACCAACTTCAACTATTTCCATAAGGCCTCCATATAAATTGTCTGCTGACTTGAAAATGTATTCAAAACTTTATTTTATGATAACATAAAAGTGATTTTTTGATAAGTCGTTTTACAATTTCACTTCAAAGGAAAGCATCAATCATCTGATGTCTCTATCTGGCTTTAACATAAATATGAAAAGACAAGAAAAAACTATTCATAAAATCTTTGAATAGAATACTTAGTTTATAGTCCGCTCTACAAAAAATCTATTTCTCTATTGACTCTCCAGTTAACTGTAATGTTATTCTTAAGATACAAATCTTTTTTTAAGGGGGGAGTTTGATGAAAAAGATAAAAAAAGATTTTAAAGAATTAAAGACAAATTTAAAGATGAGTTGGTATTTTGTGAAGGAGGAAAAACTATATTTTATATTGATTATTTTCTTATCTTTAATACTTGCCGGGATAGGTTTTATTATTCCTTTGTTTTCTGCTCAATTAATTTTAAAACTTACAGATGGATTATTAAAAGAATTGATGGTAGTGGCAATTATCATGTTCTTTATTGAAATGTTACGAAACGTAGTAACCTACTTTTTTAGAAAAATCTTTGAATTATATTCTATAAAAGCTACTACAAATGCCCAGATTAAAATGTTTGAAGAAACATTAAAAATAAAAACATCAGAGATAGAAAATAATACTACGGGTATGTTTGTGGATCGTATAAATAATGACACCGAAGAGATAATTAATACTTTTTCTCATTTATGTTCGATTGCCATAAATATGATTTCTAATATAGGTGTTTTCTTAGCTATCTTTGTTATAAATAAATATATGTTTTTATATTTTGTAATTTCTTTTATAATTATAGTGATAATAGAGACGAAAAGAACCAATATTTATTATGAGAAAGCGAAAAAAATGCGATTAATTAGTGAGAAGAAAACCGGACTTATATCAGAGATCGTTAGGGGATTGCAAGATATTAAATTATTAGATGCCCAATCTGGTATTTTAAAAAGGACTAGAAAACAATTAAAAGACATTAACGATGAGAGAATAGGTATTGTCAAAATAACTTCTAAGTTTCAATTTATTTCAGGAAGTGTTAGTGATTTATTTGATGTTGTATTTTTTGCTTTAGGTAGCTTATTAGTATATTTAAATAGCCTTACTATCGCTAACTTTGTTATTTTATATACCTATAAGCCTAGAGTGGATAATTTATTAAATTTTTATAATAGCTTTTCTATGTATGTTAAAAACTTTAATTTGAGTGCCACAAGAGTATTTGAAGTAATAGGTGATACTTTTGAGAAAGAAAGTGATAACGGTAAAAAAGCAGATAGATTAAGGGGTAAAATTGAATTTAAGGATGTATCTTTCGCTTATGATAAAGATAATGTTTTAAAGAATATAAGTTTCACAATTAATCCAGGGGAGAGAGTTGGGTTTGTTGGTAGTTCTGGTAGTGGCAAAAGTACGATATTTAAATTATTGACTAGATTATATTCCTTAGATAAAGGCCATATTTTGATAGATGGGGAAGAAATTAACAATATTTCGAATCAGTCAATAAGAAAAAATATAACTTTAATACCCCAAAATCCCTATATTTTTAATTTCTCAGTATTAGATAATTTAAAAATAGGTAACTTAAATGCTTCTAAGGCTGAAGTGATAGAAGCTTGTAAGAGGGCAGATATTTATGACGTTATCATGAACCTTGATGATAAGTTTAATACTTTTGTTGGCGAAGGTGGAGTAATGTTAAGTGGTGGTGAAAAGCAAAGACTTGCAATTGCTAGAACACTATTAAAGAAAAGCAATATAATTTTATTTGATGAAGCGACAAGTGCCCTAGATAATGTTACGCAAGATAAAGTTCAAAAAGCAATTTATGGATTAGATAAAGATAAAACGATTTTGATTATTGCTCATAGATTATCTACCGTGAATAAATGTGATAAAATAGTAGTTGTAGATCATGGAAATATTGTTGATATTGGTACTCATAAAGAGTTGTATAAAAGATGTGATAAATATAAAGAATTATATAACTGTGAAGCAGCTTAAATATCTCAATTATCGATTTAACACTTCTTGTAATTCTAAAATAAAAGTGCACCTAACCAAGCGTTGAATTAGGTGCTACACTAATTATTGGGTAACACTCAACACGAGAATATTGAATGTTCCTTAATATTTTATGAAGTTTTCTTCATTTACATACATAACATAAAAACGACTTTTTGACAAGTCGTTTTACAATTTCAACTCAAAGTAGAGTAATAATCAATCTGGTGGCTCCAGCGGGAATCGAACCAGCGACACAGGGATTTTCAGTCCCTTGCTCTACCGACTGAGCTATGAAGCCAAAATAAATGGCGGTTCCGACGGGGCTCGAACCCGCGATCTTCTGCGTG
>CALVJC010000088.1 GCA_944331945.1 uncultured Bacilli bacterium | reverse complement strand
GATGTCTTTGAACCAAGAGTCGAAAAAGCCTTTTCCGATATGGAGAAAAAAGAAGCCGAAGAGACAGGAGAAATGTGTCCAGAGTGTGGACATCCTTTGGTAAAACGAGTTGGTCGTTATGGTGAGTTTGTCGCTTGTAGTAATTACCCGGAATGTAAATATGTAAAAAAAGAAGAGAAGATGCAGATTGAAGTAGCCGATTGTCCTTCTTGTGGTGGAAAAATCTTAGAGCGAAGAACAAGAAAAGGAAAAATTTTCTATGGTTGTAGTAATTATCCAAAATGTAAAGTGGCTTTTTGGGATAAACCTTTGAATGAAAAATGTCCAGAGTGTGGATCTTTACTTGTGGAGCATGGAAAACAAATCAAATGTAGTTCTTGTTCTTATATAAAGAAATAATATAGATAAAAGCAAGCTTTTGATAGCTTGTTTTTTTGGCTGACTCTCTAGTTAACTGTAATGTTATTGTACTGATTCAATAATTCTAAACATTCCTTCAATATCAACAACATTAGTCATTACCATCTTTGGCTTTCAATGTCAACTGTCTAGTAATACTAGACGTTTCAAAATTTTTTTCTTTTTTTAGTTTATTTTTTAACTAATTCCAATATTTTCTTGGCTCACTACTATCAGCGAGTACTCCAGCTATGTTAACAACACTTATAAAGTCCTTTTTCATAAAAAATAATTTTCTTTCTTCTTTTTTGGAAAAGCTTGTGAAGGAATGATAAAGAAGAAAGCAATTCCAAAAAAACTCTACAATTGACTTTTTTTGGAATAAGAGGAGATCGCTTGACTTTCTTTGTTTTGCACATTATAATAGGAAAATGTGAACTGGTAAATACACAGGAAGGGATATAAGACTTCAAAGAAGAAAGGAAAAGCCGTTTTTAAAAATGCTACCATATGGTTTTGTGAGAGGCAAAGAGACAAGCCTTTCATGAAAGAAAGTAGAGGAGAAAGGAATCGAGATTTGTCTACTCGTAGGTTTATGCAAACATGATAAAAGAAGAATTAGAGCAAAAAAAAGAAAAAATATGGCAATTACAACTAGAAGGAAGACTCTTGTTGACAAAGAGAGAACAATTAATTCAAAGTAGTGAGGAAGTAAGAAAATATCGGGAAATAGAGCATTCTTTGCAGGAAAAAAATAAGCAATTAGAAAAACTATTGCAGGAATTAGATGATCCTAGCAAAGAAGAATGTCAACATCCTGTTTGGTATTATTTAGATGGATCCATTGATCCATATCAAGAGCAGATGTATTATACTTGTCAATGTGTTGCTTGTGGGTTGATTCGAGAAAATAAAAAGAGTCAAGAATATCCAAAACATCGAATTGTTTGGGATCCAGAATACCATTTTTTAGAGCGAAAAAAAAGTGCTTATTCTTATGAAGAAGTGGTTCAAGCTTATAACATAGTTATGAAAGCAGTACCGGAAGAAGAAAGAGACAAGAAGAGAACATCTAAGGCATTTGTTAAAATGATGAATTATAGAAAGAAAAGAGACTAAATTCTCTTTTTTTCTTGGTTGTTTTTCTTCTTAAGCTAGTGTTATACTATAATAGAAGGTGATGCATAGTGAAAATTTTGAAAACGTTACTTTTGCCAATTCATTATGCAATGTATGGCTTTTCTTTTTTGATTAGTGCCATTTATTCTTTTTTCTGTAATATTCCTATTTTCTTTTGTAAAAAAATAGGGGGAAATAAAACTCTTAACATGCAAAATTTTTGGGAACGGCAAAAAGACTGTCCTGAGAATTTTTTGTTGGTTCTTTTATATCTTATTTCCTTTGCTTCTCTTGTAAATATCTTTGTGCCAAAAACTTCTTCTCCAGTACAACAAGTAAAGGTTTTTACCTATCAAAATATTCATACTATAGAAAATTCTAGTGAAGAAGCCGTTCCAGAGATAGAGTATTCTTATGATAGTCAAATAGATTTTGCCTCTTTGCTTGCTCGAAATTCTGATACCATTGGTTATCTTGAAGTGTCTGGAACAAATATTAGTTATCCTGTCGTTCAAACAACGGATAATGATTATTATTTGGATCATGATTTTAACCATAACTATTCTTTAAGAGGGGCTATTTTTGCCGATTACCGAAATTCTTATTCCTCTCTTCCTCTTAATAATATTATTTATGGACATCATCGCTTAGATAACACGATGTTTGGTCCTTTGGATACCCTTTTTACCCAAGAATATTATGCTAGTACCGATCATCAAATTTTCTTTTTAACGCAAGATAAGATATATATTTATGAAGTGTTTTCGGTTTATGAAATTGATCCGGAAATATACTATTTAACAACTCGCTTTAATACAGAAACAGAATATATGGAATTTTTAATCACCTTAAAATCGAGAAGTCTTTATGACTTTGGAGTGGATTTGGAGGAGAGTAGTAGAATTTTAACTTTGTCAACTTGCAATAATGATAATACCGGTCGTCTTGTAGTTCATGCTAAACTTGTAGTGGAGTCAAGCTTATGAAAAAGTTTTGGAAATATCTTTTGATTTTTGTTATTACCGTTTCTCTTTGTCTTGTTAGCTTTGTTCTTGTGACCTTGATTCCTAAGGAAGCCATAAAAGCAAATGTACAAGAAAGTGCAGAAGAAATGTATCAAATTCCTTCTTTTTGGTACTTTCCAAACATTAGACAGGGATCGAACTTAATCCATAATTATCCTGATCCTATTACTCTTAATTTGACATATTCTCTTGATAGGGAACATCCCCTTACTTCTATATTTTTAACGAAGTATTATAGTACTAATAAATATACCGAAAGCGTTAATTTAAGAGAAAAAGCCATTCATGATTATGAACCAAATCAAGAATATTATCGTTATTGGCATGGAAATATTGTTTTAATAAGACCACTTTTATTACTATTTTCTTATCAAGAAATACAAGTGGTGTTTTCTATTGCTCTTGTTGTTCTATTGCTCCTTATTACTTATCAATTATGGAAAAGAAGCAGAGCATTGGCAATTATCTTTTTCCTCTCCAATTTTCTCGTTCAATTTTATGTTACTTTTTATTGTTTCGAATATATTTATATGTTTCTTTTAAGCTAT
>CALVJC010000087.1 GCA_944331945.1 uncultured Bacilli bacterium | reverse complement strand
CAAATGCTTTTTTCTAATTTATGAAAAGCATCTGCTAAACCAATACTCACGGTTGTTTTTCCTTCTCCATAAGGGGTTGGATTTATCGCTGTTACTAAGATAAGTTTTCCCTTTTTATCCCCTTTTTCTTTTAATACTTTCGCTTTGTCATGACCATATAAATATAAATCCGACTCTTCTAAACCTAGTTCCTTTCCAATTTCTCTAATATCTTTTAATTTTGTCTTTTCCGCAATTTCAATGTCAGTCATATTATCCCTCTTTTCTTTCTCCTATTATAGCTTATGTTTGAAAGAAAGAAAACAAAATCTTTTTATGATAACTTAGTTGTACGTTACGACAAAGGGATGAGCGGCACTACCATCACCGCTTGTAATTTGAACATCAGGTCTTAAATTAATGACAGGACGGATGCCGAGAGAAGCTGCTGTATTACTCCAAGGATGCAAATATCCAGTAGAAAGTACGCGCCATGCATTTCCATACATATAAGTTGAATTGAAGCAACACGGAGATAGTGTCCAATAACTTTGTTCCGTATATAAATAGTATCGTGTATTTATAGTGCTATATACTCCTCCAGCCATAGAAACTTCATCAATGGTAATTAAACCAATTGGGTAATCGAGCTCACCATTCCCATTCTCACTATCTACGGTAAAGCGATCAGAATCTTGAATGCACTTTAACGTTGGATTTTTTTCATTGGCTAATCGATTATAAGCAGAAAAATAAGTTATAGGAGAAACTAGATAACCAGAACCACTATGTAAACTTCGATCATTGCAGAACACTTCATCACTTAAATAACTCGACCATTTATTTCCCTCTTCATCTGTTTTGGAAAGTAAGTTTTCTGCATACCAAGCATCAATTTTATCTTTAATTGTTGAATCTGTCGTATTTTGTAGAATCGAATTATAGTCTATGGAACTATAAGAAATTGGTTTTGCTACAGCAGTATAAGCATTAGTATATCTGGTCACTTGAAGTATTATGTTACAGGTTCCAGTCGAACTCGTACTAAAACAGGTATAAGGATAACTGCTTATTGCTTCCTCTCCTACTTCACTCCATTTTCCTTGAATGGTATTCCCTGTCAAATGAAAGGTCTTACTATTTTCATCAAAAGCATATCCTTCTCCAAAATAATAATTCGTATTTTCTTGGAAGTTAGTATATGATATAGCTGCATTTTCATTTTCGTGCAAAGAAAAGTTTTCACTATACTTATATCCTATATAGGTTGGATCCCAATATTTACTATTATAAGCACTGCTTCCGATCGAAGTTTCGCTTCCCGTCGCACTAGGTGATGTTCCTGAATAGATCATTCTTATACTTCCATCTCCATTGATACGGATAATCCTCCAGATATATCCTGCAAAAGATACATAATTGTTTTTCACTGCTCCTCGATAATAATAACTTGTTCCATTGTCATCAACGGCCGCATACAACCCTGAATTTGCAACAGAGGTCTCGGATTCTTCCATCGTATGGCGCACTGCTTTTGTAACACGATAAGTAATATTCCCACTACTGTCTGTCGTTGTTGTAAATTCCTTGATTTGATACATTATCGAACATGTTGTTGTAGTTCCTGCAGTAGAACCACAAGTATAATAATCCAAGTATTCTTCTGTTAATGGGTTATTATGATAATCAGTCAAAGTGAACATTCCCGTCGATTCATCGAAAGTATATCCCTTTCCTAAAGTAAAATGCTGAGTTGTTGTAATGACTCCATTTTCATTATTCATATTTGTTGTTACTTCTTGATAACTGACTTCAGGAGCTATCTTCGAAAAGTCGGGGGTTCCTTTTGAGGCAATCATTTCTTTGGCCTCTTCAACACTTCCACTTTCTTTCTCCATCACTAACATACAATCATTAAGATTTGTAAAACCATTCTCATAACAATATCTATTTTCATAAGGACTACTTTGAGCATTCACTACTACTTTGGATTGATAGATTGTTCCTTGAACACTATTATCAGCATCTTCATCTAACCACAGCCATAATTGATAGGTTACTGTTTCATTGACTTCCAAAGCTTGTTCATTTAAGAGAATCTCTTGAAAGTTATCTCTTGACATAATATCAGAATCATAGCCATTATCTCCGATCATTCTCATTTTGACATATCTTGTATTTAAAGTATTTCCAGGATCTTCTTCAAATCCAATTTGATAATAAGCGGTGATATTTCCAGTATTAGTAATCGTAAACGTATAAGGTTCTAATTCTTGCCCTTTCCTATCAGACATCGGAGTCGCATTATCTAAAGAGAGAAAATTAGAATCTTCAAAGTCTACTTTTAGGGTTCCTGTTACAACACTTACTTCTTTTTTTCCAAACATGGTTTTGGTTAAATATCCTAAGGTAATTCCTAAAGTACATAGACATAATAAAACAATACTAATTGATAATACAATCGCTTTCTTTCTTAACATAACTACACCTCATTTTTAGTTTTCTCTTATTTGCTCTATCCTATTAATTTTATTCTAGCACATGAAATCATCTCTTTAAATAAAAAAGAATAGGAATCTTTCATTCCCATGCTTACTTTTTGGCACGATAAAAAGAGTTAGATCATTACTTAATTGTTCTAAATGCCCCCCCCCCAGGTAACATTTGGTTAACTCGAACTTCTCGCATTTTTCTCCACTTCTTTCTATCATTGACGAACTATTTTACTGTATCATCTCTATTTTTCTAACGTTATTTTAACATCAAAAACACTGAAATGTCTACTATCTATTTAATAAGCTGACATAAGAATATATGATTTGTTATACTTTATTATCACTATGGTTTTATTCATTAATCTTATCATTTTTTATTACCGATATTAAAATCGCTCCACCAAAGTAAAGGATAGCTGTTGCTATTATCGTAATAAGAAAAGCAGAATTTAACCAGCTTGGCATATTTTCTTCAAAACTAACAACAAACGTTAAGAAAACTAAAACGGCTAAGAATAAAAGGTTACCAGTAAAAATAGCATAACGATCAATTTTAGTATTCTTAGTGACTTGTATCTTTCGATCCACATTTGATGGCTTCGTCGTATTTTCTACAGGTTTTACAAAAGAAACTAAAAAAATGAAAAAACGATTGAGGGTAGTTAAGGACACTTTTTCTAAAAAAAGAACTGTAAAGATATTCTTTACCGTTAAGCAACAAAGAGGACCAGATACCGTAAGAGCAAATATAAAGGTTTGAATTAACTCTTGATTTTCCGAATTATTATTAATATTCCAATAATAAACAATATTACTTAGGATAACAAAAATAAGATAAAGAATTGCTATTTTTCCTAATTTGATATACCATTTTTCTTTTTTCATAAAATCACCGAAATTATCATATCATATTTTTTTAAAAAGTTGAAAAATTTTATTTTCAGACTATTTTTGAGGTGAATTTTGCATTTTCCCCCAGGAAATCATCAATTTCCGGGTATTTTTTAGGCTGAATTTGCAATTTTCCTACTTTGCTTTTTCTTTTTTTCTTATGTTAGTTTAGAAACCGTTAAGAAAAAGGAGGAA
>CALVJC010000086.1 GCA_944331945.1 uncultured Bacilli bacterium | reverse complement strand
TTTAGAACTAAGTAGTTTTGTTACCACAAATGTAGCCAATATGAGTTCGATGTTTTCTAGTTGTAGCAGTTTAGAGAGTATAACGTTTGGAGAAAGTTTTGATACCTCAAATGTAACCAATATGAGTGATATGTTTTATTTTTGTAGCAGTTTAACGAGTTTAGATCTAAGTAGTTTTGATACCACAAATGTAACCGATATGAGTGATATGTTTTCTTATTGTCGCAGTTTAACAAGTTTAGATCTAAGTGGCTTTGATACCACAAGTGTAACTACTATGAGTTATATGTTTCGAGGTTGTGACATAACGAGTTTAGATTTAAGCAGTTTTGATACCTCAAATGTTACTAATATGAGTTATATGTTTTCTTCTTGTAGCAGTTTAGAGAGAATAACGTTTGGAGAAAATTTCAATACTTCACAAGTAACCAATATGAGTTATATGTTTAGAGAATGTAGCAGTTTAAACGATACAGAAATGGCATATATAATAAATCATTTTGATACCTCAAGTGTAACCAATATGAGTTATATGTTTTCTAATTGTAGCAATTTAACAAGTTTAGATTTAAGTAGTTTTGATACCTCAAATGTTACTAATATGAGTTATATGTTTTCTTCTTGTCGCAGTTTAACAAGCCTTGATATGCGAAATGCTACCTTCAATGCTACAAGCTATAGCAGTATGTTTAACAGCGGCAACAGTTCTATCAATATCATTGTCAAAGACGAAATCGCAAAGACTTGGATAGAAACAAGACTAAGTGAAGCAAACAGGACAGGTGGAACGGTAACGGTTGCTCCTACGATTTAGTAATTGATCCATTTAAAAGAAGAGATGACGTCTCTTTTTTGGTTGGAGAAGAAATATCTAACTTTTTAGAGATAATTGATGAAAATTGTTTTCAAAGAAAGAGAAACTGCGCTATAATGTTGTTAGTTTGGTAGGTGAAGTAGATGGATTTTGAGTTTAAAACAAAAGAAGAACTTTATCAGCATGTACTACCAGCATTAAAGTCCAAAAGAAGAGAACTGGTGCGACTCGGTTTTTCTTATATTCAGGAAGAAGATATTTGGAATTATTTTATTAAAGAAAAGTGGAGTCAGGCAAAAGATTTACAGTTATCGGATATTGTGAGTGATATTATGCATGCCGATGGAAGAGTTTTGGAACGTTTTGTACGAGATAATCTTTCTCGCGTAAAGCGAAATCAAAATAAGAATTTAGAAGTAATATGAGGTGATACAAATGAAAAAGAAGAAAACAAAAAGTAAATTAGGTGCAGTTATTTTACGAACAATTATTTTAACCGCTTTGTCGGTAGCGATTTGTTTTGTTTTTCAACCTGTATTTCAAAATTTGAAATATGGTCTTGATTTACAAGGTGGATTTGAGATTTTATATCAAGTAACACCACTAGATGGTAGTGAAATGACGCGAGATAAATTAACTTCTACTTACCATAGTATGAATCGGCGAATTAATTCGCTTGGGGTAAGTGAACCAGAGATCATCTTAGAAGGAAATGATAAGATTCGGGTTCGACTTGCGGGTGTTACGAATCAGGAAGAAGCGAGAGAGACTTTGTCAACGGTTGCTTCTCTTACGTTCCGCGATACGGATGATAATTTATTGATGACAAGTGAAGTCTTAGAGAGTGGGGGAGCCCGTCTTACTACGGATAGTAGTGGGCGTCCAGCGGTGGCTTTAAGTATTGCCGATGTGGATACCTTTTATGAAGTAACTAATCGGGTTAAAGATTATGAAAATAACATGATCGTGATTTGGCTTGATTTTGAAGAAGGTTATGATAGTTATGCTACGACTGGGGCAACTTGTGGAACGGAAAGTTCTCATTGTTTGAGTGCTGCTACGGTATCACAGGCTTTTGCGAGTGATGTAATCATTCAAGGAAACTTTACAGAAGAAGAGGCAAGTGATTTGGTTGATTTGATTAACTCCGGTTCTCTTCCTGCTCAGTTAACAGAAGTTTCTAGTCAAACGGTAGGAGCATCTTTTGGGGAAGCAACGTTACAAAAAACCTTTGTGGCTGGTGTCGTTGGCGTTGTTTTAGTCGCTCTTCTTCTATGTTTGGTCTATCATTTTGCAGGTTTTATTTCTGCTGTTTGTATTTTACTTTATACCCTTCTTGTTTTTGCTGTTTTCTGGTTAGTTGGAGGAGTCCTTACTTTGCCAGGAATTGCTGCTCTTGTTCTTGGAATTGGAATGGCTGTTGATGCCAATGTTTTGACGTATTCACGGATTAAAGAAGAACTTCAAAAAGGCAGAAGTTTGGAGTCAGCTTTTAAAAATGGTAGTAAAGCTAGTTTCACTACGATTTTAGATGCGAACTTGACGACTTTACTTGTTGCCATTATCATGTTTATCTTTGGAGAAAGTAGTGTCAAGGGCTTTGCAACGATGCTTATCATCAATATTGCTGTGACGATGGTTACGATGGTCGGTATTACGCGAGTGATGATGAAAGGTTTTGTAAAGACCGGATTCTTTGATGATAAACTTAATTTCTTCTTACATGTTCGCAAGAAAGATTTAACAACAGAAGAAGAGAATAAGAAACCAAAGAATTATTTAAAACTAAGTAAATACTTTGCTATTTTCTCTTGTCTTTGTGTCTTAGTGGGAGCGATTATTTTTGGAGTCAAAGGCTTCCGTTTAGGAATTGATTATCAAGCTGGTAGTGATATTACGTTAGCAGGTGTTGATACCATTTCCGAAGAAGAACTTGATCAAGATTTAGAAAGTTTAGGACTAACCAAAGTTTCTTTGGAAGAAAATACCGAAGAGATTACCGTACGAGTAGAAGATGTGTTAACAGAAGATAAGATTTCTGAAGTGACAAATTATTTTACGGATAAATATCAAGCTGATGTTGATATTGGGGTCGTAAGTAATATTGTGGCGCAAGAACTAGTTAAAAATGCCATTCTTTCGATTGCTCTTTCTTTAATTGGTATTATTCTATATGTTACATTCCGTTTTACATTCCATTTTGGTCTTAGTTCGGTTTTATGTTTGATTCACGATGCTTTGATGATGGTAGCAGGAGTACTCATTTTCCGAGTAGAAGTGAATTCTATGTTTATTGTGGCTATTCTAACCATTATTGGGTATTCCATTAATAATACGATTGTGGTCTTTGATCGTATTCGGGAAAATATGGCCAAAAAGGATGGCAATAAGTTAAAAGAAGGAGAACTTGAAGATATCGTGAACCTTAGTATTGGTCAGACGATGAGTCGAAGCATTTATACTTCTTTGACGACGTTGCTTCCAATTATTGCCTTGCTTATTTTTGGTAGCAGTGGGGTATTTACCTTTAATATTGCTATGGTGATTGGCTTAATTGCTGGAACCTATTCTTCTATTTTCTTAGCAGGGTACATTTATATAAAGTTGGAAAAGAGAAAGAAAAACGAAAAGAAGCCAAAGAAGAAAGAGAAACAGGAGGTTCAAGAAAAAATTATTAAAGGAATCAATGATTAAACGAGGGGAGGAATTATTTTGTCCCATTCTAAAGATAAAATAACAATTGAAACGTTACTTTCCAAAGCGGAAGGATATATCAAAGAAAAAGATGAGCTTGAAAAAATTAAAGAAGCTTATCTTTTTGCCAAAGAAAAGCATTCTGGACAATATCGGAAATCAGGGGATGAGTATATTAATCATCCTTTGAATGTGGCTCTTATCCTAACGACGATCTATGCCGATAGTGAAACGATTACGGCAGGATTATTACACGATGTGTTAGAAGACTGTGATTGTACCAAGAAAGAAATGGAAGAGCACTTTGGGGTGGTTGTTACTAGACTGGTTGATGGGGTTAGTAAATTAAGTCGTATTCATTTTTCCACGGATAATGATTATTTGATTGAATATTATAAAAAAATAATTGTGGGCATGAGTGAAGATGTGCGGGTTATTATTATTAAACTTGCCGATCGTCTTCATAATATGCGAACTCTTTGGGCCATTCCAGAAGAAAAGCAAAAGAGAAAAGCCAAAGAAGTGTTAGAGATCTTTGCTCCTTTGGCACATCATTTGGGTATTCATAAAATTAAAAGTGAATTAGAGGATCTGTCTTTGCGTTATTTAAAACCTACTGTTTTTTATGATATTGCGGAGAAATTAAATAAAACGAAAGTAGAGCGGGATCGTACCGTCAATGAAATGATGCAGGAAGTATCAGATTTATTAAACGATCATCATATTTCCCATGAGATTAAAGGAAGAGCGAAAAGTATTTATAGTATCTATAATAAACTTGATCGAGGGAAGAAGTTTAGTGATATTTATGACTTGCTAGCATTACGTATTTTAGTCGATACCGAGCAAGATTGTTATTTGGCGCTTGGTATTATTCATTCGAAATTTCGCCCTTTACCAAACCGTTTTAAAGATTATATTGCGATGCCGAAAGTTAATATGTATCAGTCTTTGCATACGACCGTATTTGGTGTCGATGGTTATTTGTTTGAAATACAGATTCGAACCTATCAAATGGATGAAGTAGCAGAGAATGGAATTGCTTCTCATTGGGCTTATAAAGAGCATAAAGATGCTTCTAAATTAATGCAAAATACGACAGAGCAGAAACTTCAATTCTTTAAATCAATTATGGAATTATCGCAAGATAAAATGAGTAGTGAAGAGTTTATCAATAGTGTTAAAGAGGAAGTTTTAAATAACAATATTTATACTTTTACTCCGAAGGGCGACGTAATTGAATTACCTCGAGGAGCGACACCGCTTGATTTTGCCTATAAAGTCCATACGAGAGTAGGGGAAACGACCGTAGGAGCCATTGTAAACAATAATATTGTTCCTCTTGATTATCAGTTGCAAAACAATGATATTGTTAAGATTAATACCAATAAAAATGCGCATCCTTCGAAAGAATGGCTAAATATTGTGAAATGTACGCAGACAAAGAATAAAATTCGGGGTTATTTTAGTAAAAATGAAAAAGAAATTTTGATGGAGCGTGGAAAAGAGGCTCTTGAAAAAGAATTAAGAAAAAAGAAATGTAGTATTCAAGAGTTCTATAAAGAAGAAAATCAGAAACTGGTCTTCGAAACGCTAAAATTAGACAATCTGGATGAATTATACTTAGAAATGGGAAATGGTAAATACAGTCCTATTTCGGTGGTGCGCATTGTTTTTCAACCGGAAGAGGAGAAAGAAGAAGTTAAGATTAAGCCGGTGGTGATGAAAGAGGATAGTTCCTCTGATATTATTGTGGCGGGGATTGATCGGATCAAGGTAAGTCTCGCTTCTTGTTGTGATCCTGTTTATGGTGATGATATTATTGGTTATATTACAAGAGGAAATGGTATCAGTATTCATCGCAGTAATTGCCACAACTTAGCCATGATGGAAGAGCGTTGTGTCGAAGTTGCTTGGAGTAATACCCCTGCTAGCAAATACGAAGTGTCATTAATTTTATATTCCAATACCAATGAAAATAAGCTGGCAGATATTATTCAGAAAACGAGTCGAATGAATGTAAATATCGATGGGGTAAAAGTTGTTTCTAGAGAACGGGTAATTGTTTATGAAATGGAAGCTTATGTTAAAAATGTCGATCATTTAGAAAAATTATTATTAGAGTTAAGAAAAGAACCATATATTGTTAATGTAGAAAGGTTAATGCAATGAGAGTAATTGTTCAAAGATGCAAGAATGCAAAATGTATTATTGACAATAAAGTAAAAAGTGAAATTGGAGAGGGTATGATGCTTCTCGTTGGTTTTACAGAAGGAGATACCAAAGAAACCATTCTTTGGATGGTAAATAAGATTGTGAATTTGCGTATTTTTGATGATGATGAAGGTGTGATGAATCGTTCGATCTTAGAAGTGAAGGGAGAAGCTTTATCCATTTCCCAGTTTACGTTATATGCGGACTGTAAAAAAGGAAATCGTCCGAGTTATTTGGCGGCGATGAAAGGTCCGAAAGCAGTGTTGTTGTATGATTTTTTCAATAGAGTGTTATCGGAACAGATTCCTGTTCAAACAGGTGTTTTTGGGGCAGATATGGATATTTCATTTACCAATCATGGACCGGTTACAATTCTCTTAGAAAGGTAGGGATCTTATGTATCGCAATCGAATTAATTATAAGTTATTAAATTTTTTGATTTTAATGGGATTGCTTTATATTATTGTAACGAACATTGGAACATGGTTTAATATTTTTATGACTATTTTCCGTGTTTGCTTGCCTTTTATTATTGCCTTTGGAATTGCTTATGCTCTTTCTCCTTTTGTGCGAAAACTGGAAGAAAAGGGAGTGCGCAAATCCTTGGCAGTGACGACTGTAGTATTGGCTACTTTAGTTATTATTATTGCTATTTTGAGTATTACTTTACCTCTTTTATACAATCAATTAGTTTCCTTTGCTTCTTCCATTGGAACGGTGATAGAAGATGTGGGAGAAAAGTTTAATTGGGATCTGACTTTTGTGCAAGAGAGTGTTGATTCTTTTTTAGGAAATGCGATCAATGGATTAGCACAATTGACACGAGAAGGAACGTTTGATTTTGTAGGAAAGACGATGTCTTTTTTGGGCAATTTAGTGATTGTTTTGGTAGTAACGATTTATTTTCTTGCTTATATGGATAAAATTCGGATGTTTTTTAAGAAACTTTTACAAAGTTATCGCAATAAGAGTTACCAATATGTGAAAACATTAGATCGGGAATTTAGTAATTATTTAAAAGGACTTGGATTATTTATGGTCATTCAGTTTTTTGAATACTCGATTGTCTTTTTGATTGCCGGACATCCGAACTGGCTTTTGTTTGGGGTTTTAGCTTCTCTTACGACCATCGTTCCTTATTTTGGTGGTTTATTTACGAATATTTTGGCACTGCTTACCGCTTCCGTTGTTAGTCCACGCGTTTTCATTGCTACTTTAATTATTTGTTTAATTTTCCCTCAGTTAGATGGTTATTTGATTTCACCAAAAGTGTATGGTAAAACCAACAATATCAATCCACTTGTTACCATTATGGTGGTATCCATTGGTGGTACTTTAGGTGGCTTCTTTGGTATTGTTATTGCCCTTCCAGTTTATATTTTGATTTCTACGAGTTATCGTTTCTTTAAGAGTGATATTAAAAAAGGAATGCGCAAGGTGAAAGAACAGATCAAATAGGTGTTGCGAAAAGTCGTACAATAAAGAGATTATTAACAATGATGCATCATAGCATATTTTCTTTCATTTGGTAAGAAGCTTTTTTAAGGATGCTACTTGAAAAAATCCATCGCTTATGCTAGAATGTATGTGTTTCCTTAAGCGGTAGGGGATATGATTTTAGGTGATAAATATGAACATTCAAAAATTATTAAGAGGGGAAATTAATTCTTTGACTGTAGATGAAGAATTTGAAATTCCTTGTGAATGGTATCAGAATACCGATATTGTTTCTTTAAAGCCAGTTAAGGTCGTAGGAACAATTACTTTTTTGTCAGAAGATAGTATTCTTATGAATATTACGGTTTCTTCGACGATGATTTTGAAAGATTCTATCTCCTTAGAGGAGATCCCATATCCTTTTTCCTTTCAAATGGAAGAAAATATTGCTGAAAGATTAGAAAAAGATCAAAATGATCTTGATATTCTTTCCATTTTGTGGGAAAATATAGTACTAGAGATCCCTATGCATTACACACAGGTGAAAAATTTAGAGCAATATCAAGGGGATGGATGGAAATTAATGACGGAAGAGGATTATCAAAAGAAAGAGAAAAATAATCCGTTCCAAGAATTATTAGAACAGATGGAAGAGGAGTGAAGAAAATGCTAAAGTTAGATATTCAGATGTTTGCAGTACCATTTCGTAAAGTTTCTAAAACAAGAAAGAGAATGAGAAGATCTCATAATGCTTTAGAAGTTCCAGGAATGGTAAAATGTCCTAAATGTGGGGAAATGATTAAAGCACATCGTGTATGCCCTACTTGTGGAACCTATAAAGGAAAAACTGTAGTAGAGAAGGAAGAAGCTTAAGAACTTCTTTTTTTTTCGAAAAAAGAGAAATTCCAGTGTATAATAGAATAGAAAGGAAGTGCTTCTATGAAAAGATTTTCAACCGAAGAAAGTTATTATATTATTACTCCTGTGGCTAGAAGAATGAGAATATTGGAAGAGTTAGCGAAAGAAAAAGAATTATATGCCATTACTTTTGATACCTTAGAATCGGTAAAAGAAAAGTATTTTTTTCGGGTGAAGAAAGAAGCACTTCTTTACTTATTAGAACAAGGGGAAACGCTTGATGTAGCGAAGGAAATGATTCGTTCCTTTTATTCGATTTCTTTGGAGCAGGAATACTCTAGTACGAAATTACAAAAAATTCAACTTTATAAGCGGCAATTAGAAGAGAAAGGTTATTTGGAATATGATGAGAGTTTCGTTCCATTTGTAAAACAAAAGAAAGTACTTGTAGATGGCTATTTGCTCTTAGAATCTTATGAAGAAGAAATGTTAAAAGAGTTAAAAGCAGAATCTATTAGGGAAGAAGGAAAGAATCCGATTCAAGAAGTTTATCATTATGATACGATGCGTGATGAAGTGGTGGGAGTGGCTCAACAGATTCGATCGTTAAATCAAAAAGGGGTATCTTATGAACATATTTTTTTAGCTGGTGTCGATTCTTCTTACTTTTATCTTTTACATCATATTTTTAAACAGTATGATATTCCTCTTTTTCTTTCTTTTGAAGAGAATTTTTTGACGACCAAAATAGGAAAAAGTTATTTTCGAGAAAGAAATTTAGAAAAAATAACGAATCAAGAAATCAAAGAACAGTTAATTAAAATCGAAGAAGATTTAGAGTATGCCAAGAGTAGTCCTTATTACGACCTTTTATTACAAGAAGAGTTGAAAAAGGTAACTTTAAAAACAAAAGAATATCAAGATATGGTAACGCTTTGTGACGAGGCTTTAGAAACTCCTTTTGTTCTTACGGAAAATGATTATCTTTTTGTCTTAGGATGGAATCAAAATAAATTACCATGCTTAAAGAAAGATGAAGATTATTTGAATGATAGTATGAAAAAAGAGATCTCTTTGTTACCAAGTGATCAATGGAATAAGAAGAAAAAAGAGGAGTTTCTTTGGGCGTGTGCTAGTATTCCTCATAAAACATTATCTTATAAAGATACTTCTTTGCAAGAGGTGTTTTATCCTAGTAGTATGATCAAAGATCTTGCTCTTACAATACAAGAAAAAGAGCCCTTTGACTATAATTATAGTGATTCTTATAATCGTTTTACTTATGCGTCTTTATTGGATCAATATTATACTTATCATGAAGAGTCTCCTTTATTGCCTCTTTTGGAACGTTATTATCCTGCTTCTTTGTATCGGTCTTATGATCATTTGTATCATCCGATTCAAAAAGAAAAAGGGCCCCTTGTTTTGTCTTATTCCCATCTTTCCGACTATGCTCTTTGCCCCTTCCGCTATTATGCTAAGTATGTCTTGCATTTAGAAGAATTTACTTCTTCTTTTGCCCAAAAACTAGGGAATATTTTTCATTATGTCTTATCTTGTATGTATCGGGAAGATTTTGATTTTGAAAAGAGTTATCAAACCATTTTAAAAGAACAGAATCTGGAAGTAAAAGAAAAGTTCTTCATGAAAAAATTACGGAAAGAACTAGAGTTTTTGGTAAAAACAATTCAAGAACAAGAACAAGCTACGGGACTAACTTCTCAGTTTTTGGAGAAAAAAATAACCATTCCTCTGGAAGAAGGAGTTACGTTAAAAGGTTTTTTGGATAAAATTTTATATCGGACCCTTGGTGGGAAAACTTACTATGCTATTATCGATTATAAAACAGGACAGATCAAGCTTCAACTGGATTATTTAAAAGAGGGCTTGTTTATGCAATTACCTTGTTATTTATATTTAGTAGAAAAAAGTGGTCTTTTTGAACATCCTGTATTGGCCGGATTTTACTATCAAAAATTATTATCTTCAGCGAAGGACGAAGAAGAGAAAAAGAAAGATTTAAGACTGTTTGGTGTTAGTGCGAAGGAAGAAGAAACGCTAGAAATCTTGGATGAAAATTATCATAAGAGTGAATGGATTAAAGGCCTTTCTGTGACCAAACAAAATACGATTAGTAGTCGGGCCAAAGTGATTGATGAAGCAGAAAAACAAGACATGGTACATTTGGTAGAAAGCAAAATTTTAGAGTTTAGTCAAGCAATTCAGAAGAATGACTTTATGATAGAGCCGAAAATCGTAGAGCGAAAAAATATCAGTTGTGAATATTGTGCTTTCTCTTCTTTTTGCTTTCACGATGAAAAAGATAATCTCTATTTAGAAAAAGAAGAGAAGGAGGTGTAGTATGCCTAAATTTACAGAAGAACAACAACAAGCGATTGATTTAGAAGGGGAGAACATTTTAGTAAGTGCCGGAGCAGGATCTGGAAAAACGGCGGTTTTAACCGAAAGGGTATTACGAAAAATAAAAGAAGGAATTTCGATTCGAGAACTTTTGATCTTAACTTTTACCAATAAAGCCGCCATGGAGATGAAAGAACGAATTCGGCAAAAACTGGCGAAAGAAAACTTAAAAGAACAACTCGATCAATTAGATAGTAGTTATATTACAACCTTTGATGCTTTTTCTCTGGCGATTGTTAAAAAATATAGTTCCGTTTTATCCTTATCAAAAAATATTAAAGTGATGGAAGAAAGTATTTTAAGTTTGAAGAAAAAAGAAATTTTAGATCAAATTTTTGACTCTTATTATCAACATCCTACTCCTTCTTTTGAAAAGTTAATTGACCAATTTTGTGTGAAAGAAGACGATCGTTTAAAAGAAAAAATTTTAACTTTGGATGAAAAATTAAATTTAATTATTGAGAAAGAACCATACTTAAAGGAATATTTAGAGACTTATTATCAAAAAGAATGGATTGAGGAAAAGGTTTCACAATATCTTTCATTGGTAGAACAGAAAAAAGAAGAAGTGCTTCCTATTTATTATGATTTTACTTCTTGTTTAGAAGGAAAGTATCTGGAAAAGATCGAATCGCTTTTTGCGCCTTTCTTAGAATCACGAGGGTATGAGCAAATAAGACAGCATTTGGACTTTTCTCTTCCTCGGTTACCGAATGGGGGAGTTGGAGAAGAAGGCAAGGCATTAAAAGAAAAACTAAAAAATGCTTTGGAAGAGCTTCAGGAACTTTGCATTTATGAATCTGTCGAAGAAATGAAAGAGGGAATTCTTAAGACCAAAGAGACTATAGCTATTCTTCTAGATATCATAAAACAGTATGATCAAGAATTAGAGGCTTACAAGAAAGAGAAGGAAGCCTATACCTTTTTAGACATTGAAAAAATGGCTATTGCTTTGGTACGAGATTATCCAGAAATTCGAGAAGAGTTAAAAGGCTCTTTTCAAGAAATATTAATTGATGAATATCAAGATACGAATGATATTCAAGAAACTTTTATTTCTTACATTGCCAAAGATAATGTTTATATGGTAGGAGATATTAAGCAATCGATTTATCGCTTTCGTAATGCGAACCCCAATCTTTTTAAAGAAAAATACGATCGCTATAAAAAACATGATCGTGGTAGTGTGATTGATCTTAGTAAGAACTTTCGAAGTCGAAAAGAGGTTTTGGAAGATATTAACGAGCTTTTCTGTCATATCATGGATCATCAAATAGGGGGAGCGGAATATCAAGCGGGGCATGCTATGATCTTTGGAAATCAAACTTATTTAGAAAAAGCGAAAACAGATCTTGATTATCATATGGATATTTTGCTTTATGATGTTGAAGAGAAAGAGTATAGCAATGTGGAAAAAGAAGCGTTCTTGATTGGTAATGATATTCAAACCAGAATGAGGCAAGAAGAACTTGTTTATGATAAAGATCAAGATTGTTTACGTAAAATAGATTATCAAGACTTTGTTATCTTATTAGATCGTTCGACGGATTTTGTGAAATACAAACAGATCTTTGAATATTTAGGAATTCCCCTTACACTATGGCAAAGTGACTTAGCTAGTAGTAAGACGGATTTATCCTTAATAAAAAATCTTTTCTTATTTGGATATCGTTTGGCAACGAAGAACTATGATACCGCTTTTACCTTTGCTTATGCTTCTTTAGCACGCAGCTTCTTATATGAGGCTTCGGATCAAGAAATTTATGATGTGATTACGACAAAACAATTTTCCAAAACGAAAATTTATGAAGATTTTAAAGAGATTGTGTCCAACTATGATGAGTTAACGCCCTCTTCTTATTTTCGGGAAGTATTAGATAAAGTGCATTATATAGAAAAACTTTATAAAATTGGAGAGGTACAAGAAATGGCTTCCCGTTTAGAATATTTTTACCATTTGGTAGAAAACTTAGAAGCTTTAAATTATTCTTTAAAAGAAGTGGTAGATTATTTTTCAAATGTGGTTGATTCAGGATTTGAGATAAAACTAGCATTATCAAGACCAGAGAGTAATAGTGTTAAGATTATGACCATTCATACTTCAAAAGGATTGGAATATCCGATTTGTTATTTTGCTGGTTTTCAAAAAAAGTTTAATGAAAGCGACTTTAAACAAGATGTTTTATTTGATCCGAAATATGGTATTGTAATTCCAGATTACGATAAGAAAGAAGACCTCATTACGAAGACTTTGATGCTGCAAGAGTTAAAGAAAGAAGATATCAGTGAGAAAATTCGTCTTTTCTATGTGGCTTTGACGAGAGCGAGGGAAAAGATTGTTATTGTTATGCCGGGAAAATTAGAAGAGAGAGAAGAGGAGGAGATCGTGTCTTGTGAAGAACGTTTAGGGTATCATTCTTTTTTGGATATGATGCAAAGTGTGCGGCCGTATTTTTTGGCAAGAGAACAAAAAATAGATTCTATTCCTCATATTAGTAAAGATTATTTAAAAGTAAAAGAACTAGAAAAAAAGGAAATGGACCTGGAAGAGCTTTCTTTGATGCCATCTTATTACCAAAGGGAAAAAGTAGAGAAGAAGACTTATTCCAAAAAGAAAAAAGAGGTACGCAGTGAAGAAGAAGCGAAATGGATGGAGTTAGGGACAGAGATTCATCAACTTTTGGAACGAATTGATTTTAAAAATAATACTCTTCCTAAAGTTTCGAATCCATTTATTCAAATGAAATTAGAAGCCTTCTTTCAGCATCCTTTCTTGCAAGATAAGAAGAATTATCAAGTTTATCAAGAATATGAATTTGTGGATTCTTTTGGTTCTAAAAAAGCCCATGGTAAAATAGATTTATTACTAGTAGGGGAAGATAACATTTATTTGATTGATTATAAACTGATGCATACGGTAGATCTTGCTTATACCGAACAGTTGGCAGGCTATAAAACATTTTTAGAGAAAAAAACAGAGAAAGAGGTAGAGTGTTATCTTTATTCAATTTTACAGGAAAAATTTGTGAAGATAGAGATAAAGTGAAAAAAATAGAAATTTTGTTTGACAAAACACGACTTTTCGTGTATAATATAAGCAACTTCAAGATAAAGGGTGAAGAGGGGGGTCATTTATGGAGAAGTCATATATATTTGAATATTTGGATGAAAATGATTTTAGAAAAAGAGAAAGATCGGTTCGTAAGTATAACATGCTTGCTTATAAGAAGCTTACGTTTGAATATTATCCTAAAATTCGGTCAGGATGTTTTTTAGGAGAAAAAGTAGCGGAAGATAAGAAAGCAAAAACTGAAAGTTATGAATTAAAATTACCAACGGATGAGCTCTTTGCTAAAGTTCATGGAGAAATCAGAGTTCACTATACTGTTTATCTTGAAAAACATGTTATTTTGTTGACGAATATTACCCCAGAAGGTATTTTAGATGAGGGGCATCGTGCAGAATTATCTACTTACAAAGGTGTTATGATTTCGAAATCCAATCCAGAAAAAGATATGTTTAAGATTAATTTATTAAATATGTTGAACAAATAGAGATGAAAATCTCTATTTTGTTTACAAAAAATGAAAAAACTCTTGCATGAATTTTCTATTTATGGTACGATGAAATGGCGATGGACCCTTAGCTCAGTTGGTTAGAGCATTCGGCTCATAACCGAACGGTCGATGGTTCGAGTCCATCAGGGTCCACCAACTTAATGCGGGTATGGCGGAATTGGCAGACGCGCTAGACTTAGGATCTAGTGTCCCAGACGTGCAGGTTCAACTCCTGTTACCCGCACCATAAAGAAATGATACGAACCCAATAAAGGTTCGTTTTTTTATGTAATTATGTTATAATAGAAAACATTGGATGTGATAGCATGTCAAAAATTGATGATATTAATAGGTTAATTATTGAAAGTAAATTATCTGGAGAAATATTTACAAAAGAAATTAGTGATGGACAT
>CALVJC010000085.1 GCA_944331945.1 uncultured Bacilli bacterium | reverse complement strand
CATAAATTATTATTCTTTCCATAACCTATTTGATTTCCAAAATCATCATGATCTTCATGAAAATCACTGCCTAAAGTCCATTCTAAATTAAATTTATCACACATCATTTCTTGTAAAATCATTCCGTTTGAAGTATCACCTGAATGATATTTTTCCAAACCTATAAGACCATTTTCCACTAATAATTTAAGCAGAGCAATTTCCTCTTTTACATTCAATCTATATTGATACGGATGTGCTAATACAGGATACCCATTAGCATTTCTTATTATTTTTAAAGACTCTAATGCATCGAACTCATAATTTGGGTAAATTGGACGATTACTATCTAAATATTGTTTAATAGCATTTAATTGGTCATCAGACAATTCTTTGGTATTTAAATATGATTCTATTAATCGTGATAATCTTATATATTTATCACATTGAACATTTTCCAAAATATCATGGCTTAAATATGGAAACTCAAATATTAACTTAACTAAATACTCTTTATTGATATTGGTTCTCAGCTTTCTCTTTTCCAATAACTTACTCATTAATTCTTCATTTTCTTCATCATAACCATATCCTAAAATATGTAACCTAATAATTTTTTCATTTAATTTTACAAAAGAAGATAATTCAACTCCATTAACATACTCAATGCCTGTTATATTAGAATTATTTTTTAATTCTAATGATGACATTATGTCATCATGATCCGTGATTGATATTAGTCCGACATCATTTGCCCTGCTCAATTCAACTAATTGCTTTATATCAAACTGTCCGTCAGAAAATTGAGAATGAATATGAAGATCTATTAATCTAGGCATTGTACCACCTCATTTTTAATTATAATCTTAATAAATGTTTAATAAATATCCTAAATCTTTATATACTATAAATATTATTTATACTAAAAAATAAAAAGGTCCACACTCTTAAGATTTCATTCATCATTATATCAACCAATTTCATTTTTTTGACAAATAAAAAGATATGTTATAATAACATAACTTAAATGCTAATCTTTAGAATTAATTTGTATTAATTTTTTAATACTTTAAATGCTTACATTATAATAAGAGAACGCTATACATCAATTTAATATTGATACTATTATATTATTATTAAAACTTTTAAGAGTAATCAAGTATATTATTACGTATCATTTGGTTGTAGATATTTCCTTTTCTTCTTCGATTTCTTTTTTCGCTTTTTTGCGTTTTGTTTCTTTTTCTTCTTTCGCGTCGCCTTTATTTAATTCTTTTAAAGCTTCTTTCCGAGAGAAGTTTTGTTTGCCTTTTTTATCTAAGCCAATGGCTTTGACAATAATGGTATCGCCTTCTTTGACAACGTCTTCTACCTTCTTGACTCTTTCTTTGGCAAGTTGAGAGATGTGAACAAATCCTTCACAGCCAGGCCATACTTCGACATAGCAACCGAAATCAACGATTTTTACGACTTTCGCTTCATAAAGTTTGCCCTCTTCTACTTCTCTTGCAACATCTTGAATCTTACGAGCCGTTTCATTGATAATATCTTGATCGGTATGGTAAATGATAACCCGACCATCATCTTCTAAATCGACTTTAACGGCTCCAATGCTATTCACATCGTTGACATGACTGGTTTCACAAATGATCTTGGTGATCATTTCCCCACCTTTGCCAATGACATCACGAATCTTATTTGGTGAAATATAGAAAACCATAGTCTTTGGAGCATATTTTGATACTTCTTTTCTTGGTTCTTTGATTTGAGCAGCGATGACATCTAGAATCTGCATGCGCGCTTGTTTCGCTTGTTCCAAAGCTTCTTTTAAGATTTGTTTGGTAACTCCTTTAATCTTAATATCCATTTGTAAGGCACAAATACCATTTCTGGTTCCGGCTACTTTAAAGTCCATATCTCCTAGGTGATCTTCCATTCCGGCAATATCGGTTAAGATGGTGTAATCATCTCCTGAGGTGATTAATCCCATGGCAATTCCTGCGACAGGAGCTTTGATGGGAACTCCGGCAGCCATTAAGCTCATACATCCAGCGCAAATGCTTGCTTGACTACTACTACCATTACTTTCTAAAATTTCAGATACCACCCGAATGGTGTAAGGAAATTCTTCTTCGCTTGGAATGACTTGTAATAAAGCTCTTTCTCCTAACGCTCCATGACCAATTTCTCTTCGGCCTGGAGCCCCGTAACGGCCCGTTTCGCCCACACAGAAGGCTGGAAAGTTATAATGAAGCATAAAGCGTTTTTCATCTTCCAAAGAAAGGCCATCTAAGATTTGATGCTCTCCTAAAGCTCCTAAGGTTGTTACTGATAGACACTGGGTCTCACCTCTTGTAAATAAAGCGGAACCATGCGTCCGAGGTAATAAATCAATATCGGTGGAAAGGGGACGAATCTCATCCATTTTTCTACCATCGGAACGAATGTGTTCTACAACGACGATTTTACGGAATAATTCGTATTCTACTTCTTCTAAAATAGTATGAATCTTGGCAAGGAATAAGGCAAGCTCTTCTTCTTCCATGTCTTTTTCATGTTCTAACTTGTATTTTTCTACAATGTTGTTTTTAATCTCATCAAGCCGGTTATACTTTTCTAATTTATCTTTGATTCTTAAAGCAGCATCAAGTTCTTTTTCTGCTAAAGCCGTAACTTCTTTTCTTAAATCTTCTTCGATTTCTAGTTTTTCATATTCCATGGCTACTACCCCAAGGTCATCGATAATTTCTTGTTCGAACTCGCAAAGGGTCTTGATCGCCTCATGTCCTTGCATTAGCCCTTCTAGCATAATCTCTTCGCTCACTTGCTTGGCTCCTGCTTCTACCATATTGATAGCATCTTTGGTTCCCGCCACGGTTAAATCAAGAAGACTATTTTCTAATTGTTCTGGGGTTGGATTAATGATATATTTCCCATCAAGATAACCAACTTTTACCCCAGCGATAGGTCCTAAGAAAGGAGCGCCTGTCAACATCGTCGCAAGACTTGATCCAAACATAGCGGTAAGTTCTGGAGAACAGTCTTGATCGACAGATAGGACGGTATTAATCACTTGAACTTCGTTTTTAAAGTCTTCTTTAAATAATGGTCTCATCGGACGATCGATCATCCTGGCTGCTAAAGTAGCGGCATCCGTAGGTCTTCCCTCTCGCTTAATAAAACCACCTGGGATCTTTCCTACCGAATATAATTTTTCTTGATAGTTTACGGTTAATGGGAAAAAGTCACTCAAAAGATTTGTTTTTTGATTTACGACAACTGCTGTTAATACTACCGTATCTTGATAACGTACTAAAACAGAACCAGTCGCTTGTTTCGCTAACTCTCCATGTTCTACAATAATTTCCTTACCATAAAATTCTTTTTTAAATACCTTCTTTGCCATTTTATTTCCTTCTTTCTTTTATCGTATTTTACTTGTTAGTTAGAGAAGGAGGAAATCAATACAAATGATAAGTTTTTTCCTATCCTTATCTTCCAAAACAACATAAAATTCCTTTTATAAGGCTTTTCATCCATTACTAGAATAACAGAAAACGGCAGAAAAAGCCACAGTTTTCCCAAAATAAGTTTTTACAAAGAAAAAAGAGCTACTCTGCTCTACTTTCTTAAACCTAATTTTTTTACTACTTCACGATAACGAGTTACGTCCGTTCTAGCTAGATAGTTTAGCATATTACGACGTTGTCCAACTTTCATTAAAAGACCACGGTTTGAATGATAATCATGTTTGTGTTCTTTTAAATGAGCCGTTAAATTCTCGATCTCTTTGGTTAGTATGGCAATTTGAACTTCTGGAGAACCAGTATCTTTTTCATCACGTCCAAAATCTTTGATGATTTTTTGTTTCTCTTCTTTTGTTAAAGCCATATTAATCACTTCCTTTCTTATCTTAATTCGCTTTTTCTTGGTAATAGGTGTAAGGAAGAACTCCCACTACTAAGAAAAAGTAGCATGTATAATATACTACATTTTTCTGATTTTGTCTAGCAGGAGATTTTTTATGCGATAGTGACTGTACTACCAGTGATACCTTCTTCTTCTAATCTTGAAGTAATCCAAGTTTGAGCAGTAGTGTCTTTAACAATAACGGTGATAGCATTGTTAGCGCTTCTAAACATAGAGGTATAGCTTGCATCAAATATGGCATTACGCATGTCTAGATTAGTTAAATTCGTACAGCTCTCAAACATAGAATTCATATTAGTTACATTTGTGGTATCAAAACTACTTAAATCTAAGCTTGTTAGATTATAACAATATCTAAACATAGAATACATGCTTGTTACATTTGAGGTATCAAAACTACTAAGATCTAAACTTGCTAAACTACCACAAAACGCAAACATATGACTCATATCTGTTACTTTTGATGTGTTAAAGTTTTCTCCAAATACAATGTTTGTTAAACTATTACAGCCATAAAACATACCATCGTTAGTATTTGAATATAGCGAACCCATATCTGTTACATTTGAAGTATCAAAACTACTTAAATCTAAACTCGTTAAATTCGCACATCCTGAAAACATAGCACTCATATCTGTTACATTTGAGGTATCAAAACTGCTTAAAACTAGACTTGTTAAACTGTTGCAATTCCAAAACATACCACTCATATCTGTTACATTTGAGGTATTAAAAGCGCTTAAATCTAAATTTACTAAATTAACACATCTCAAAAACATATCAGACATATTTGTTACTTTCTGAGTATTGAATTTTTCTCCAAAGATAATTGTTTCCAGCATCATATCATTATTACTACGATAAACTTCCGCTCCAAACATACCAGACATACTTTCTACGTTGGAGGTATCAAAACTGCTTAAATCTAAGCTTGTTAAACTGCTACAATTATAAAACATGTAGTACATATCCGTTACTTGATTAGTATCAAAATGACTTACGTCTATTTTTGTTAAACTGCTACAAAAATAAAACATACCACTCATATCTGTTACATTTGAAGTGTCAAAGCCACTTAAATCCAGACCTGTTAAACTATTACAGTCAGAAAACATAGAGGCCATAGTGGTTACATTTGAGGTATTAAAGTTCTCCCCGAATACAATGTTTGTTAAACTATTACAGTCAGAAAACATAGAACGCATATTGATTACGTTTGAGGTATCAAAACCACTTAAGTCTAAGCTTGTTAATTTGCTACAGCTATCAAACATTTGACGCATATTTGTTACTTGAGATGTATTAAAGTTTTCTCCAAATGTTATACTTTTCAAATTCATGTCATCATAAAGTGTTCCAGAAAACATATAACTCATATCTGTTACATTTGAGGTATCAAAACTGCTTAAGTCTAAATTCATTAAACTGATACAACCAGAAAACATAGATATCATCGATGTTACTTGAGAGGTATTAAAGTTTTCTCCAAATGTAATGCCTGTTAGATTACTGCAACCATCAAACATAGAATTCATATTGGTTACGTTTGAGGTATCAAAATAGGTTAAATCTATACTTTCTAATGCTTCAAACTCATAAAATAAGCCGGCTGATTTTTCATTGACAATAATACCTCCTGGCCCTCCAATAGTCACTTTATAAGTACCTTCCCCAGTTCCATCATCTTCAATATAAGCGATGACACTTCCATCTTTCGCTGCTGAGACATCCCACCATTCGATAGCTCTTTCTGGTATTGATACATTTCCTTTGGTTACAATACTTGTTATCTTACTCTTATAAGCATCATCATGGTAATCATCCGTGGAATGCAGGTTGTAGCTTTGCATAACAGGATTTCCCATAGGGCGAACCGTTCCATCCATGCTTTTGGCAATACTTGTTTTTCCCCACTCAGCTCTTAATATGACATCCGACTCTGGCATAATGAAGTAGTCGTCATTGATTTGGGTCACATCTTCTGTTATAATACTCCAGCCCTTAAAGATATAACCTTCACAGGTTGGTTCTTCTGTACTTATTTCTACGGTATTATAGACACTATGCTGTTTGGTTTCTGGTACTCCTGATATCGTACATCCTTCTGGGGCATTTCCTTCATAGATAACTTTGTAATTATCTGCTAATACTGGAGTCTTTTCACTATCGATGTCTTCTTCGGTTTCATCTATTTTTGATGTAATTGTTTCATGAATATTGGTGGGATAAGTTCCTCCTTGATCGACATATTCCTCATGCAGGATGATATCAATCGTCATAGTAGCACTACTTCCAGAAGGGAATGAGCCTAAATCCCATTTTACAACTGGAGTATTTCCTTCATAGGTTAAAGTTGCTTCTCCAATACTGGTGGTAATACTATCAATCGATTCTACATCAAAATAGGTATCATCAATATAATCGGTTATCACAAACTCTTCATAACTGAAAAGAGAATTGGCCGCTTCGGTTCCAGCGCCTGGAGTTCTAGTTTTAATGGCTTCGAATAAAACATTATTTAACGTTTCCATATCGGCTTGAAATTGGTTGTCACTGACTCTTTTGATAGGCTCTAGAATCTTTTCTCCCATTTCATATTGCACTCCATTGACAATTAGGTCACAGTATTCATCTTTTAAATACTGATAATATGCTTGTTCATTCGGCGTATCTATGTTGGGATAGCCATCGGTTAAGA
>CALVJC010000084.1 GCA_944331945.1 uncultured Bacilli bacterium | reverse complement strand
TTGAAAAAGATCTGTAAAAATGCTGCTAGTATCGATAGCATTTCTATTATAGGAAGTGAAGTAGAAAAGTCGAGCAGTTTAATAGAAGAATGGGTGAAAAAGTAAGTAATATCAGAATGGTATTTTTCTTAATACTCAAATAATAAAACTGCCAACAACTAGTTAGCAGTCTTTTTTTGAATCATTTTTTCAAGGAAACAAATGAGATAATAGAAAAGAAAGGAAAGAATTCCTAACAAAAATACGGAGGTAATGACTAAATTAATGTTGAACACTTGAGTACCATACATAATTAAATAGCCAAGCCCTTTTTTAGAAACCAAAAGTTCTCCCATAATAACCCCGATAAAGGCCATACTAACATTGATCTTTAGATTGTTAATAATATTAGAAAGATTAGCAGGAAGAACAACTTTTAAGAAAATATCTTTCTTATTCGCTCCCAAACTCTTTAATAGTGTAATATAACTAGAATCGGTATTTAAAAAGTCATGATAGATATTAATAATAGAAAGAAAAATACAAATGAGTAGGGCCATGAAAATAATAGAATTCATGGAAGCACCGACCCAAATGATAATAAGAGGTCCTAAGGCAACTTTGGGAAGAGAGTTTAAGATCGTAAGATAGGGATCGAGTATTTTAGCGAGCCGTGGAAACCACCAAAGAAGGGTAGAAACACTTAAACCGATTAAAGAAGCAATGGCAAAACTTAAAAAGGTTTCATAAGTGGTAATCCCAATATGACTAAGAAGATCGTTTTGTTCAAATAAAGATAGAAAGGTTTTAAAGACTAGGCTAGGACTAGAAGACAAAAAAGTATTGATCCAATCAAACTGAGCGGCAATTTCCCAAAGAAGTAGGCAACAAACAAGAATGAGAATTTGAAAGAAAATAACAATTCTTTTCTCTTTCTTTTTCTTCTTTAAATATTCTTCTCTCTCATTCGGTAAGGTGGACATCCAAATCCCTCCAAATCTGATCATAGTACATACTAAACTCTTTACACTTTCGATTCTCTATTGGTGTGGAACGACCCGTTAATTGAATCTCATACATTTTCTTGATTCTCGCCGGACGTTTGGTTAAAACAACGACAATATCCGAAAGACTGACCGCTTCCGCAATATCATGAGTAACCATCAAAACGGTTTTTCCTTCCTTTTTAATCATATGATAAACATCATCGGAAAGAGCGACCCTAGTCATGGCATCAAGGGCACTAAAGGGTTCATCGAGTAATAAGATATCCGGCTGAATGGCTAGGGTCCGAATTAAGGCCACTCTCTGTCTCATTCCTCCAGATAAACTACTGGGATATTTGTTTTTAAAATCATGAAGACCATAAGTATCTAATAGATGATGAACATAATGAATATTTTCCTCCGTTAACATTTTTTTAAGTTCTAAACCCAATAAACAATTATCGAGAATAGTCCGCCAGGGGAATAAGCTATCCTTTTGGAGCATATAACCTAGCTTAATATCATCCTTATGAAATTGAATGGTTCCTCCTGATTTTTTCTCAAGTCCTGCTAGAATCGATAATAAAGTACTCTTACCACAACCAGAAGGTCCCACAATTGAGATGAATTTTCCTTCCGGTACCTCTAAATCAACATCCCAAATCGCTTCGATTTCACCACTATCATCTTGATAATTTTTTTTAAGATGTGATATTGTTAAAATGTTTTTCATGGTTCAAACTTCAAATCTTCATAAGGCGCAAGGGTATCAAGTTCTCCTGCCGCTTGCATAATCTCTTGTAAGTGATTGAATGATTCTTCTTTATATTCTGTGGTCTCTGGCCAAGCATCAATGGACCGATAACGTGCAATAACTGTAGTTAGATCTTCTAAAGAAGTATCGGGAAATTGCGGTAAAATAGCTTTCGCTACTTCTTCATCACTAGAGTTATGAACAAAATCAAGTCCTTGTTGAATGGCTTTGGTGAAGTTTCCGATCAGTTCTTTATTTTCTTCCAAGTAACTCGTTCGAGCAAAATAAGTGGTATAAGGAACAACGCCACCCATTTCTCCAATACTAGCGACGACATAACCATAGCCTTCTTGTTCTAGTTGAAGAGCATTTGGCTCAAACAAAGAAACAAAATCTCCCTGTCCACCAATAAAAGCCGAACTCATAGCTGCAAAGGCCACGGAAGTATCAATATAAAGCTCCTCTTTTGGATCGATCCCATTTTCCCGTAACCCCCATTCTAAAGTCATTTCCGGCATTCCACCAGCTCTTCCTCCAATAATCGTCTTTCCTTTCAAATCTTCTATGGTAAAATCTTCGATTTTTTCTCTTGAAACAAGGAAAGAACCATCTTTTTGCGTTAATTGGGCGAATGTTTTTAAATAATCTTTTTCTCCACCATTATAAACATAAATCGTTGCTTCACTACCGGCAAAACCAATATCCGCATCACCAGACAATACAGCAGCACTTACTTTATCGGCTCCAGAAGTAAGAGTTAACTCAATTTCAATTCCTGCTTCTTCAAAATAACCATTTTCTATCGCTGCATACATTGGTGCATAGAAAATCGTGTGTGCTACTTCTGCCAGTTTCACTTGTTGTAACTCATCTTTCTTATCCTCTTTCTGATTTATATTGAAAAGGACAGCACAAACAGCAGCAAACACAAGTAAGATCGCTACAATATAGACAATAATTTTTTTCAAACTAAATCCTCCTTTCAGTTCAAAGTATTATATGTTTTTGAAAGAAGGATGTTCATGACCAAAACATACGACTTTTCCGTAAATTCTTCAAAATCCTTGCCAAACAAAAGAACAAACCCTATAATGATTCCAAGGAGGAAATTTATGAATCTTAGTACCTTAAAAAATTTAATGAAACGAAAAAAAATAAAAAGTTATTTTCAATTAGCAAGAGAAGTAGAAATCCCTTATACAACGCTTTTAGATGTCGTTCATGGAAAAAGCAAGAACTCTTATTTAATCAAAACATTAGCAGATTATTTTGATATCAAAAGTACCATTCTCTTAGAAAAACTAGAACCTTATCAAATAATTTTAGAAGACGGTAGAAGAAAAAGATTTCTCTATACGAAACCACTAGAAGAACAAAATGCCTTGGTACGACTTTTATTACAAGAAAATTTTGATTAATTCTTTTGCTTTTCTCTCCCATGTGATACACTAATACTAGGTGATGAACATGGGATTTTTAGACAAATTAAAAGCAAAATTTACCAAAAAAGAAAAAAAGGAAGAAAACCAACAAGAAATAAAAGAAAGTGTTAAGATCTATGAAAAAGGCTTAACCAAAAGTAGAAAAAGTTTTACTTCAAAATTAAATGAACTAACGAATCGGTACACTCGAATTAATGAAGAATACTTTGAAGAATTGGAAGAAATTTTAATCATGGCCGATATTGGCGTTGGAACCGTTATGTCCTTTATGGATAAACTAAAAGAACGTGTCACCAAAGATAAGATAACCGATCCGAAAGAGTTAAAAGAAGTCATTGTCGATGAATTGTTTATTATTTATGTGGATGGGGAAGTCTTATCCACAAAACTGGCGGTAAGTGAACAAAAACCAACCGTTTACTTATTTGTAGGGGTAAATGGAGTAGGAAAGACGACGACCATTGCGAAGCTTGCCCATATTTATAAAGAACAAGGGAACAAAGTGTTACTTATTGCCGGAGATACCTTTCGGGCAGGTGCTACCAAACAGCTCAAAGAGTGGAGTGAGAGAGTTGGAGTTTCTTTCTATGGAAAAGAAGAGGGCGCTGATCCTTCGAGTGTTATTTATGAAGGCTTAGAAAAAGCCAAACAAGAGGGAATGGATTATGTTTTTATCGATACTGCTGGTAGATTACAAAATAAAGTAAACCTTATGAAAGAATTAGAAAAAATGAACAAAGTAATTGGTCGACTTGTGGAAAATGCTCCTCACGAAACATTATTAGTCATTGATGCTACCACCGGACAAAATGGTATTAGTCAGGCCAAAGCCTTTAAAGAAATAACCCCTTTAACAGGAATTGTCTTAACGAAATTAGATGGTACGGCTAAAGGAGGAATTGTCTTAGCGATCAAAGAAGAAGTAAATCTTCCCGTAAAGTTTATCGGTCTTGGTGAGCGTAAAGAAGACTTACAAGAATTTGATGTTGAAAAATATATTTATGGTCTATTTAAAGACTTTATGGAGGAAGAAGAATGAAAAAAAGTATTACAACGATTAACCCGAAAGTCAAAAAGAAAGAGCAAACACCAAAAAAAGACAAACGAATTTATCTTGTCTATCTACAATTCTTTTTAACCATTGCCATTGTCGTTATGGGTATCATTACCATCTTTCAAAGATCTTTCTTTCCTTGGTTTCAATTAACCTTAGGGATTACTTTACTACTGATGGGAATCAATAACCGTTTTACCTACCGCCGAAAATATTTTACCTTAATATATAGCATCATTGGAATTGGTATCATTGTCTTTTTCATACTGGGACAAATAGGGGTGTAGGATGGAAGATATCGTTTATTATACCCTTCTTTTTGATACATATGGGGACTTATTAACCGAAAAACAACAAACGTATTTTAAAGAATATTATTTTTTAAATTTATCTCTTGCGGAAATTGCCGAAAAATATGGAGTCAGTCGCAATGCCATTCATAACTTGTTAAAAGACACAAAAAATATTTTAGGGCATTATGAAGAAGTCTTACACTTAGTGGAAAAACAAGAAAAACTAAGAGAAATAGCAGAAACGATTCAAGATGAGAACATCAAAAAACAATTAGAAGATATGATTGAAAAATAAAAAGAGGAAGGAAATGTGATATTATGTTTGATAAGATTATTTATATTGGAGATCAAGATGCGGAAATAAAATTAAAGGATAGTGAAAATATTGCCATTAATTTAATGAATTTGCATCTTATTTTTGAAGATGATACCAAAACAATTTTAGGAGAAGTGGATAGCTTACAAGACGACATCGTAAAAGCTCGTTTTTTAGGAGAAATTGTGAATGGAAAATTAAAAAGTGGTGTCTTAAGAAAACCAAATCTAGATGCTAAAATAAGAGTGATTGACCAATCGGAAATTCCTATGATCCTAGGAAAAGAAGAAATTGGGACGATGTTGTTAGGGGGAAGCCCTTTTTATAACAATCAACCCATCTATTTAAATGTAAACAATTTTTTCAGTAATCACTTCGCTATCTTTGGTAATAGTGGAAGTGGTAAATCGTGCGGAATTTCTCGCATGTTGCAAAACATGTTTCAAGATAAAAAACTAAATCCTTTAAAAGCCAATATCTTACTCTTTGATTCCTCAGGAGAATACTATAATGCTTTTAAAGATATTGATAAAATTTCTCCGGATTATCATTATCGTTTTATCACAACCAATGAAACGGAAGGGAAAGGAGAACCACTCCGTCTTCCAGTATATCTTTTAAAAGAAGATGATCTTGCTTTACTATTGCAAGCAACCGATCATTCACAATTACCAATGATCGAAAGAATGTTAAAACTAACCCGAATCTTTGCTCAAGATGACAAAGCCAAACATTTTAAAAATCATTTAATTGCCAAAGCCCTTATGACCATTATTTATAGCAATGAAACAACGGCTCATAAACGGGATGAAGCTTTCTCTATTCTTGCGAGTTGTTCTACTTCGGAATTCAACTTGGAAGCTCCCGTGCAAGGCATTGGTTATGTACGAAAATTCCGGGATTGTTTTGCCATTGATTCCCACGGCCAATTCTCGGAAAGCGTCCTTTTAGTGGATTACATTTCGAAGTTTATTCAAAAAGAATTTGATAACTATGATCCCCCAAAAGATTGCTATTACACGCTTGAAGATATGGAAAAAGCACTAAACTTCACCTTAATTAGTGAAGGATGGCTAAGAAATGAACAAACTTATGGTGATGCCGTTACCTTACGGGTTCGTCTTCACTCTTTGATAACTTCAGGACGTTCCAAATATTTTTTAAGTGCCACCAATCAATATATGCCATTAGAAACATATTTATCGAATTTAATTATTTCGAATGGTAAAAAATATCAAATTATTAATATCAACTTAGACGATGTCGATGATGACTTTGCGAAAGTCATTACTAAAATCTTTTCTCGGCTTTTATTTGAATTTACCAAAAGTCTAAAAGCCCGTGCCAGTATTCCGTTCCATATTTTAGTAGAAGAGGCTCATCGCTATATTCAAAATGATACCGACCGTTTTCTTCTAGGATATAACATTTTTGATCGAATTGCCAAAGAAGGAAGAAAATATGGCTTAATTTTAGGCCTTATTTCTCAAAGACCAGTAGAATTATCGGATACCGTTATTTCTCAATGTTCCAACTTCTTAATCTTTAAGATTAATCACCCCGTTGATGTGGATTATATTAAGAAAATGGTTCCTAATATTTCAGAAGAATTAGTAGAAAAACAAAAAACACTACAATCAGGCACTTGCTTAGGCTTTGGAAATGCTTTTCAAATACCTTTAATTGTCAAACTAGAAATGCCAGATCCAGTCCCACAAAGTGGTAACTGCGATGTTGTGAAAATTTGGAATGGAGATGCTCTTCGTACCGTATCTTCTCCTAATATTTCATCTTCAAGTACACCGCTTGCCGCTTCGAATGAAAGAGAATCTTTCCCATCTCAAGCAAGGGAAACCAGTTTAAACGTTGTAAATCCTGTCAGTCCGATTCCCGAAGTAGAAGAGCAAGCAATGCCTCCTCAAGAAAGAACGATTTCCCCAATTCCACCTCTTGAAGAAAGTATTCCATCTCCTTCCGTGGTAGACACCAATATTCCTCCATCCTTCGTGACGCCTCCGACAGAATCGTTTGGAGCAGGGCCTACCATGCCACCTTCACAAGGGATAATGGAGACTCCAATGCAACAAGGAAATCCAAATATTTCGATACCAGAAGTGAACTTAAATGAAAATGACAACCTATTTTAAAAGGACCTCCTGATCTTGTAAAGCTTTTCTTTTTACGATATAATTTAAAATAAGAAAGTAAGGTGGTTGGAATGCAATTAGAAGAAATATGGAAGCGTCAAGACATCTTAGAATTACTTCATGATGTCTTAGAAGCGGAAGAAACAAAAAATAAAATTTCTCCTTTTACAAAAGAAGGAGAAGTGTATGGTTATAATCAATATTCTCTTTTGATTTTTATCGATTTCTTGATAAAATATCAAATCATTATCAAAGAGGAATCCCTCTTAAAAGACACCATAGAAAAATTAAAAGAGATTCGTACCACATATCAAACGCATCAAGAACTTGTTGTTTATTTAAATAGCTTACTAGCAGAACTTGTAAGATTAAAACTGGGCTTAACAGAAAAAGAAAGTGCCGAAAGTAAAATTTCTATTTTACGCTATATTTATTCTGAATACATTGTCAACGGTTATTGTTTTCATAGTTTTCCTTCGGTATTCCGTAAATCAATCATTTTAAATGGGATTGACCCCAAAGAATATCGCTATCCGATCTATGAAATGAAACAAACATCTCATATCTTTGAAAAACATAATTGCAAAGGAATTATTACCAAAGACTTAAACGATCAAACACCATTTTTAGCTTTAACCGATTCCCCAGCGATGGCCTACTATCACGCCATTCAAAGCCCAGAATATTTTTGCAACTTAACGGCTACAGGCGTTTACATGAAAAATGAGCAATTATATGACCGGGAAGCTTACTATCGCAAAGACAAAGAAGCTTGTGCCCGCAATTTAAGTATTTTATCGCAACAAGTAAGAATGAGTCAAAAAGAACAAGCAACGGTACTAAATGCCTTTGGAAGACAATGGAATCTTTTAAATGCGAGTGTTTCTTTCCCTTGCATTGCTTTTGTTAAAAGAAGAGATATCGGTCGAGATAACTTAGAAGACTTCGATGCCATCATAGAAAAAGCCAAAGAAGAAGACCTCATCTTAAGTGTTTCCAAAATCTTAGATAGTCGTTATCCATGTATCCGTCGTTATCAAAAAATAGAAAGTAATCAATTAGAAACGGTCGCTTTTCCTGCTTATCAAGAAATAAAACAAAACAAATGGATGGAAAAAGTAGAAGAACCTCAAGAAGAAATGGATGAACTATTTCCTACGAAAAAGCCAAAAAAGAAAAAACCTCACAACGAAAATCATACGGTTCTCTTATTAACTATTTTACTCATTATCAGTATTGCCTGTTTAATCTATATCATCTTAAAACTTTATGGAGGAATATAATGGATCTTAGAATTGTATTTATGGGAACCCCAATGTTTGCTGTCCCCATTTTAAAAGCTTTAGCAGAAAATTATCATGTCGTAGGGGTAGTAACGCAGCCAGATAAAAAAGTAGGGCGAAAACAAATTTTGACTCCGAGCCCAGTAAAAGAAGAAAGTGCCCTTTACAATATTCCTGTTTTTCAACCTAAAAAAATAAAAGAAGACTATCAAGCAATTTTAGACTTGAAACCAGACTTAATTGTAACCTGTGCTTATGGTCAAATTTTACCCAAAGAAATATTAAACTATCCGAAATATAAATGTATCAATGTTCATGCCTCTTTGCTACCAAAACTACGAGGTGGCGCGCCCATCCATCATGCCATTATGGACGGTTATGAAAAAACCGGAATTACGATCATGTATATGGATGAAAAGATGGATGAAGGAGATATTTTAACACAAGCGGAAACTAAAATAAAAAAAGATGAAACAAGAGGCTCTTTAGAAAAACGCTTAAGCGAAATGGGAAAAGAATTACTACTTTCAACCATTCCTCCTTTAATCAAAGGAGAAATTATTCCCATCGCTCAAAAGGAAGAAGAAGCAACCTATGGTTATAACATTACCAAAGAAGAGGAAAAAATTGATTTTAACAAAACCAAAGAAGAAATTGACCGCCAAGTAAGAGGCTTAAACCCAGAACCTGCATGCTATGCTTTCTTGGATGGAAAAAGAATCAAAGTATACGATGTTCGTTTTGGAGAACGATTCTATCCAGCCACAGAAAACGGCACGATTGTAGATTTCCATGAAGATGGCATCAGCGTGGTAGCAGCTCATGAAGAATTAATCTTAACTGAAATTGCCGTGGAAGGAAAAAAACGTTGTTTGGTAAAAGAATTTCTTCATGGCTTAGATCAAACGAAATGGAAAGGAAAAAGAATGGAGTAGGTAAAAATGAAGGAACAAGAACCGAAAAAAAAGAAAAATAATACCCTTGAAACCATCAAAGAATTGTGGAAAACTCCTCGCGGAAAAGCCATTCTTTTTTTCGTATTTTATATCATTTTTTTCTTCGGAGTAGTTGTTTTAATCCGTACGAATAATGCAGAAAATACCAGTCAAACATTAACGGAAGGAACGAATGAAACAACACAAACGATTCGTTCCACTTATAAATTAGATAAAATCGAAGCCGGAAACTATCACTTTGTAAGAGAAGAAAATAGAAATGGAATAGTAACTACTTTTGTTGGAGATACTGCTAATAATCGTAGTCAAGTGATGATGACGCAAGGAACCGCTTATAAAAATTATTTCCTTTATAGTGACATCGTCTTAGAACAAGAAAATGGTGTTTATAAAGTAGGAATTAATCCTTATCTCTATCCAAATATTACCACCTACTCATCCATTCGTGCTATTTTATCACAAGCAACTCTAAAATCAAAAACTGAATATGAAGGAGCCAATACCATTTATCAATATGAAATAACGACGACCACCTTAGCTTACATTCTAGATCAACAAGAAATAGACTTGGATGATCCGGTCAACACCATTGAAGTAGAAGTGGATGAGGAAAATGAAGTCGTGGGAATTACTTATGGTTTAAATAGCTATCACGCTTATAAAACAAATGGCCTTGAAAATGCTTTGACCATCTCGATAAAATATAGTGATTTTGGAGAAATTGCTGAATTAGAAATTCCAGAATAAGATACCAGAAAAGTATCTTTTCTTTTACAAATAAGTAAAAATACCTTATAATAGAAAAATAGAAAAGAGGGATAACATGTTTGAAAGTTTAGGAGATAGATTACAAAATGCCATTCATAAAATAAAAGGCTATGGAAAAATTACGGAAAGTAACATTAGTGATATGATGCGTGAAATTCGCCTAGCTCTTCTAGAAGCCGATGTTAACTATAAAGTAGTCAAAGAATTTACGAGTAAAGTCAAAGAAAAAGCGTTAGGAGAAGAAGTTCAAAAAAGTATTAAACCAGGTGATTTGTTCGTAAAAATTGTCAAAGATGAATTGACAGAACTCTTAGGTGGAGAACAGGCCCCTTTAAATATGAAAGGAAGTCCAGCTATCTTAATGTTAGTAGGACTTCAAGGTTCTGGTAAAACAACGACCATTGGAAAGTTAGCAAATTATTTAAGAAAAAAAGAAAAAAAGAATCCTCTTCTAGTCGCTTGTGATGTTTATCGGCCCGCTGCCATTGATCAATTAAAACAACTTGGAAAACAACTAAACATCGAAGTCTATGAAGAAGGAAAAGCGAATCCTGTTGAAATTAGTCAAAGAGCGATTGCGTATGCCAAAGAACATCATTATGATTATGTTTTAATCGATACTGCTGGTCGCTTACAAATTGATGAAGCATTAATGCAAGAGTTAGATGACATTCAAAAAACAGTGAATCCGCAAGAAACCCTTCTTGTCATTGATGCAATGATGGGACAAGATGCGATCAATGTTATTACTGGCTTTAACGATAAACTTCCTTTGACTGGGGTAATTCTAACCAAATTAGACGGTGATACCAGAGGTGGTGTAGCGTTATCCGTTCGACATTTAACGAATGTACCAATAAAGTTTATTGGAACCAGTGAAAAATTAGACGGTCTAGATTCCTTTGATCCGGAACGCATGGCTGGAAGAATTCTTGGTATGGGTGATATTATCTCTTTGGTAGAAAAAGCCCAAGAAGCCATTGATGAAAAAGAAGCCGAAAAAACGGCTAAGAAAATGCAAGCTGGAAAATTTGATTTAGAAGACTTCTTATCGACCTTAAAACAGATGAAAAAACTAGGACCTTTAGAAAACCTGTTAAAACTTTTACCAGGCGCTAAAAAAATGGGACTATCAAACATCAAAATTCCTGAAAAACAAATGTCTCATATTGAAGCCATTATTTTATCGATGACGCCGAAAGAAAGAAAAGATCCTAATATTATCAAGGCCAGTCGTAAAACGAGAATTGCCAAAGGTTGTGGATTATCCGTTCAAGAAGTAAATAAACTATTAACGCAATTTGAACAAATGAAAAAAATGATGAAACAAATGCAAAATGGAAATATGAAATTACCTTTCTCTTAGAATTTTTTCCTCAAATAGAAAAGTAGACCAAGGTTAGGCTAATAATAGAAGCACAAAAACCACAGGGTTCATACTTTATATTAGAGGAGGAAAGTATTATGTTATTTGGTAATCAAGACTTTAATATGGATCAAAATGCTACAATTACGGGCGATGGAAATATGGTGGATCAAGATATGAACATTGACGTAAATATTGGGAATACTGGAATGATGTCATCACAAGGAATGAGTTCCATGGATATGCATAGTCCTATTGTAGAACCAATGCAAGAACGTTGTGTTCAAAGAACGATTGTTCATCAAGTTCCCCATATTTGTCCAATAAGAACAAGAATTATCAATCATCATGTTTTTAAACATACCTATTGTCCAGAGTATTCTTGCTGTGAAGAAAATGTAGTAAGTAATATTGATCAAGGTTCATGCTGTAACTTTCGTTAAGAGTTCAAGAAAATCTCTTGAACTTTTTTCTTGCCCGTTTTACAAAATAAAAATTTACCTGTCTTAAAGTGTCTAACTTTGTCAGTTCACTTGCAATCTTTTTTAGAAACCCGTATGATAATAATAAGGAGTGTGATACTATGATTTATCCTTCCATAGATAAACTTTTAAATGTTGTAAGCTCAAAATATGAATTAGTTCACATCGCTGCAAGACGTAGCAAAGAAATGGC
>CALVJC010000083.1 GCA_944331945.1 uncultured Bacilli bacterium | reverse complement strand
GACGAATGCTTTATCGGGATTTTTTAAAGGAAGAGAAAGGGAAGGGAGAAGTGGATTGGGATTTTTTGGATCAGTGTTATCAAGCCGGAAAGCGAGAGTTTCAATATTTGGTTTATGATTATCTTTTGGCTATGTCTAATAAATTGACCTATGAGGATATTCTCCGTATTAAAACTTATATTACCCAAAAGGAATGGTGGGATACAATCGACTTTTTTGATCAGGTCATAAGAAAGATTGGGTTGAAAGATGAACGGGTGGATGCTTTGATGTTGGAATGGTCTCAGGATGATGATTTTTGGTTACGAAGAATTGCGATTGATTATCAATTAGGAAGAAAAGAAAAAACGAATGTTACCTTACTAGAACAAATTATTGTTAACAACTTGGATAGCAAAGAGTTTTTTATCCAAAAAGCCATTGGTTGGAGTTTAAGAGATTATTCGAAAACCAATTCTTTATGGGTGAAAAACTTTATTGAAACCTATCGTGATCGTCTTGCACCCTTAAGTATTCGAGAAGGTAGTAAATATATTTGAGAGAAGGTTATTTTGAGGAATAATCTTTTTTATTGACATTCTGTTATAACTGTTATATAGTGTATATAACAGAAGAGGTGATGTATTTGAATATCGTACTGCATAATCAAAGTGATGTTCCTATTTTTAAGCAGATTGTAAAAGCTTTGAAAGAAGCTATTTATCAGAATGAACTACAAGAAGGGGAAATGTTACCTTCCGTAAGAGCGTTGGCGAATGACTTAAAAATTAGTTTTTTAACGGTGAAAAGGGCTTATGATGAATTAGAAGAAGAAGGCTTTATTCGAACTCTGCCTGGAAAAGGAAGTTTTGTTGCTCCTAAAAATATGGAATTTATGCGAGAAGAAAAGTTAAAAGAAATACAGAGTTATTTCGAAAAGATTGATGAACTTTCGAAAGTAGCAGGTATTTCAAAAGCGGAATTAAAAGAATTGTTTGATATTATTTTTGAGGAGGAGAAATAAATGAAAAATATAATTGAATTAGAAAATGTATCGAAAAGTTATCCAGGTTTTCAATTAGATCATGCTTGTTTGTTAGTAAAAGAAGGGACCATTGTGGGGCTGATTGGCGAAAATGGCGCCGGAAAAACGACTTTGATGAAAGCTATTTTAAATATCATTTCTACTTCTGGGAAGATTAAAATCTTTGGAAAAGAATATCAAAATCAAGAAAAGGAAATCAAACAAGATATTGGAGTTGTATGGGATGATAGTTTTTTATCGGAATATCTTAATCCAAAACAGATTAATGTCGTTATGAAAGATCTTTATCCTACATGGCAAGAAGAAAAATATTTCTCTTATTTAAAAGAATTTCATTTACCAGAAAATAAGTTAATAAAAGATTTTTCTAGCGGGATGAAAATGAAATTAAAGATTATTACTGCCATTTCGCATCAACCAAAGCTTTTGGTTTTAGATGAACCAACTAGTGGTCTTGATCCTATTGTACGGAGTGAGATCTTAGAAATTTTTCGGCAATATATTTTAGAAGATGAAACACGCTCTATTTTAATTTCTTCCCATATTACCAGTGATTTAGAACAGATTGCCGATTATACTATTTTTCTTCATCAGGGAAGGGTTCTTTTCGATTTGCCTACAGCTGACTTATTAGAAAATTATGGTATGGTCAAATGTAGTGAGAAAGAAGTTCAAACTTTTCAAAGAGAAGACTATATTTGCTATCGAAAAGAAAAATATCAATATGAAGTTTTGGTAGCTAACAAAGAAAAATTCCGAAAAAAATATAAGATTTCGACGATTGATAAGCCAACAATGGAAGAAATTATGTTGTTTTATGTGAAAGGAGAAAGAAAATGAAAGGTTTGATCAAGAAAGATTTATTTAATTTAGCAAGTTATAAGAGCACTCTTATCTTTTTAATTATATTTTGTGGGATCGCTCTTTTTGGAACGGGCTCTCTTTCTTTCGCTTCCTTGTTAATTGGGGCCGTTGTGGGAATGATTTCTTTATCGACTTTTAACTATGATGAGTCTTCTAAAGCCGAAAAATACATTTTATCCTTACCTGTGACAAAAAAAGAAATTGTTCTTTCAAAGTATATTTTAGCCATTTTATCAGCTGTCTTTGGATGCGTTTTAGGAATGTTATTATCTATTTTAGTGGTGCCTTTCTTAAACATGATAAGACCGGAAGCAAATCTCACGCTATCTTTTTCTTCCTTGCTCATTGGAGCGATAGGTGGTCTTTTTGGAATTTCTTTGATTCAATCGATTCAAATCCCTTGTATCTATAAATGGGGAGCCGAGCGAGGTAGAATTCAAATGTTTCTTCTTTTGTTTTTGGTTATTGCCCTTGTAGTTGGTGGAGTTTTCCTTTTGAATCATTTCTCTTTACAAATTAGCATGGCAGAGGTAGAACAGTTTATGAATTTCTTTGGAATTCCCTTACTACTTGGACTTACCGTTTTTATGTATTATATTTCTTATCGGATTTCTTATCGGCTTATGTTAAAGAAGGATCATTAAATCCTTTTTTGTTTTCTTTTGAGAAAAGTATGGTAAAATGAAAGTGTTTTACAATCAAAGGAAAGGGAAGTAGAAAAATGGGTAAGAAAATATATCAACGAATTTTTCAAATATTAACGAAAAAACAAAAAAGAAATTTTATTCTTATTTTAGGCATTATGATTGTATCGGCGGTACTGACACAGTTATTGTCTTTGTCGATAGGAAGTTTGACGGATGATGTATTAAGTCAAGAACAAGTGTCTTTTTTCAGTGTTCTTCCTTTTTTAGGTTTTATTTTAGGAATTACGATTATCAATGAAATGATAAAAGTGATTCGAAGATTATTAGTAGAAGATACTGCTACTCGTTTTGAAAAGAAAGCTCGTACGGCTGCTATTTTTTCCTTGCTTCATGCCCCTCTTACGTATTTTAAAGAGCATATGACGGGAAATATTCATGGAAAATTGAATCGAAGCTTAGAGGGGACTACGAAGTTATTAAAGTTATTATTTATGGATTTTGCGCCGGCAATTTTTAATGCCCTTGCGGCGATTGCTGTTCTTTATGGAAAATTACCTTTTTCTTTGGCTTCTTTGATGCTTTTGGTCATTCCCATTGGTGTCTTTATCGTATTACGTCAAATTACAACTCAGAAAGGAATTCGGGTAGAATTGATGAATGAAAAGACCAATATGGATGGCTCCATGGTGGAATTGATGAATGGAATTGAAGTGATTCGGGTTGTTGATTATGCCGAAGGAGAAACCAATCGTTTGGATCAGAAATCAGAAGGATTGCGAAAGAAAGAAATGAAACATCATAAAGCAATGGCTTTTTATGATTGTTTAAAATTTATCAACGAAGCAGTTTTTACCGTGTTGGTGATTGGCATTGCCGCTTATTTGGCTGGGGAAGGAAAAATTAGTGTTGGTACGGTTTTAACGGCTTATTTATCTTTTACGCAACTAACCAATCCGCTACGGGAACTTCATCGAATTTTAGATGAATTGGCAGAGTCTACGGTGTTAGCGGAAGAATATTTTAAGATATTAGATTTACCAAAAGATTTTTCTTATCTTACTTTACCTAGTTCAAAAAAGATAAAAGAAAGTCCCGTCATTCTTTCCGTTAGAAATTTAAGCTTTCAATATGAAAATACGGATCCGAAAATTCTTCATCATCTTTCTTTTGGCATTAAGAAAGGAGAATTTCTTGGTATTGCTGGCCCTTCTGGGTGTGGGAAGTCTACTTTAATGAAAGTATTGTGCAAACTGGAACCAGGCGAAGGGGAGATTCAGATCGCTGGTTATGATCTTACTTTACTGGATCGCCACGAGATTGCGAAAGACATTACTTTTGTGCCTCAGAATCCTTTTTTGATTTCAGCTAGTATCAAAGAGAATGTCTGTTATGGACTTTCCCGGGAAGTTTCCCTTGAGGAAGTAAAGTCTGCCTGCAAGAAGGCCTGTTTGGATGACTTTATTGAGAGCCTTCCTCAAAAATATGATACGATCATTGCCGAAGGCGGAAAAAACTTATCAGGTGGTCAAAGACAACGTCTTTCTTTGGCCCGGGCCTTTTTAAGAACGCCTCTTATTTTGATATTAGATGAAGCAACTTCGGCTTTAGACAATACGACAGAGAAAAAGATTCAGAAAAATTTAGAACAATTTCAAAAAGAAAATGATATTACGATCTTATCGATTGCCCATCGCTTATCGACGCTAGAACATTGCGATCGAATCTTTGTTTTCGATCAAGGAAAGATCGTCCAAGAGGGAAAATTTACGGAACTTGTTCAACAAGAGGGTATTTTTCAAGATATGTATCGTGGTATTTTAAAATAGGATTCTTATTTTAGAAAATTTGAGTTCCGGTAAAATTTAGAAAAAAAAGAAAAAAGTGAAAATGTGTTATCCACAGATTCACTTTTTTAAGTATAAAATAAGG